>JBEHYF010000010.1:0-63760 GCA_048498315.1 Actinomycetota bacterium | reverse complement strand
TCGCCACCCTCGTCGTCAACAAGCTGCGCGGCGGCCTCAAGGTCGCGGTCCCCGGCCGCATCATCGCGGCCGGGGCCTCGCCGTATGCGTACGAGCCCCGCGGGGCGGCCGCTCAACCGCTGGCGAGGAAGCCGAGGACGTCCTGGCGGGTGATGAGCCCGGCCGGCTTGCCGTCGACGAGGACGACCGCGGCACCGGCGTTCTCCAGCACGCTCACCGCCTCGCTGACCGGCTCGCCCGAGCCGACCATCGGCAGCGGCGGTGCCATGTGGTCGGCGAGCGGGTCGTCGAGCGCGGCCTTGCCGCTGACCAGCGCGGCGAGCAGGTCCCGCTCTCCCACCGAGCCGACGACCTCGGCCGCCATGACCGGCGGCTCCTCCTTCATCACCGGAAGCTGCGACACGTCATACTCGCGCAGGATGGACACCGCCGTGCCCACGGACTCGTGCGGATGGACGTGCACGAACTCCGGCAGCACCGAGCCCTTGCGCGCCAGCACGTCGGAGACGCGCGGCTCCTCGGTCTCGCGGCTGAGGAAGCCGTAGTCGGCCATCCACTCGTCGTTGAAGATCTTCGACAGGTAGCCGCGCCCGCCGTCGGGCAGCAGCACCACGACCACGTCGTCGGGATCCGCCTGCGCCGCCACGCGCAGCGCCGCCACGACCGCCAGCCCACAGGAGCCGCCGACCAGCAGCCCCTCCTCGCGGGCCAGCCGCCGGGTCATGGTGAACGACTCCTTGTCGCTGACCGCGATGACCTCGTCGCAGATGTCGCGGTCGTAGGTCTGCGGCCAGATGTCCTCGCCGACGCCCTCGACGAGGTAGGGCCGGCCGCTGCCGCCCGAGTACACCGAACCCTCCGGGTCGGCGCCGATGACCCGCACCCGCCCGCCGGCGACGTCTTTCAAGTACCGGCCGGTGCCGCTGATGGTGCCACCGGTGCCGATGCCCGCGACGAAGTGCGTGACGCGGCCCTCGGTCTGCTTCCAGATCTCGGGCCCGGTCGTCTCGTAGTGCGACCGCGGGTTGTTCGGGTTGGAGTACTGGTCGGGCTTCCAGGCCCCCGGGATCTCCGCGGCCAGGCGGTCGGAGACCGAGTAGTAGGAGTCGGGGTGGTCGGGCGAGACGGCGGTCGGGCAGACGACCACCTCGGCACCGTACGCGCGCAGTACCGCGATCTTGTCACTGGCCACCTTGTCGGGGCAGACGAAGACGCAGCGGTAGCCCTTCTCCTGGGCCACGATGGCCAGCCCGACGCCGGTGTTGCCGGACGTCGGCTCGACGATCGTGCCGCCGGGCCGCAGCGCCCCCGACTCCTCGGCGGCCTCGATCATCCGCACGGCGATGCGGTCCTTCACCGAACCGCCGGGGTTGAAGTACTCGACCTTGGCGAGAACCTGCGCCCGTACCCCGGTCGTGACGTGGCGGAGCCGCACCAGCGGGGTGTCCCCGATGAGCTCCGTGAGCGAGTTGTGCACGTGCACCAGCGACGTCCTTGTCGTCGGCAATGAGTTCTGCTCAGACGGTACCTCACCCGCACTTCACTACGTTCCGTCCGCGCGCACTCACGATTTGCTGCTACCGTCGCCGCCGAGGCGACCTTCGGGGAGGCCGACCATGGCGACAGCCCGCCCACGCCGACGCCGGCGCGCGGCCCCGGCCGCGCTCACCGTGCGCGCCGCGTCGATGGCGCGGACCACGCTCACCCTCCTGACCGCGCTCAAGCCGGCCGCACAGACCGTCCTCAGGCCACCGATCGCGCGGGACGCGCCCACCGCCCTCACCCCGCCGGCCGCGCGAGCCGCGCCGGCCGCGCGAGCCGCGCCGGCCGTGCTCACCGTGGCGGCCGTGCTCGCCGCCGCGGCCGGCTGCGCGGGCGCCCGCGGCGACCGGCCGCCCGATCCGGCGGGCTGGCAGGACGCCGCCGCCGCGGCGGTCAGCGCGCCGGTGTCGGGCGCAGGCGTCACCGCCGTCACCGCCCTCGGCGCCGGCGGGCGCCTGCGCACGCTCGTGCTCGACACCGCCACCGGCCGCCCGCTCTGGGCACGGCCGGCCACGATCGCGGACCGGCCGCCGATGCTGGGCGTCGCGCCCCCGGCGATCGCGGGCTCCCGGTCTCGCGCGGTCGTGGTGAGCGTCGAGCCGCGCGGCGCGGGCGCGGCGGTGGTGGCCCGCGACGCCCGCACCGGCACGCGGCGCTGGAGCCGCCGGGTCACCAGCACGTTCGGCCCGGAGGCGTGCGGTACGGCGGTGTGCGTCACCGAGTCGACCGCGCGCAAGAACGCCTCGTTCGCCGCGCTCGACGCCGCCACCGGCGCGGTCCTGTGGCGCACGCCCGGCATCGGGGAGGTCGACTGGTCCGGCCCCCGCAGCGTCGTGCTGTTCCGCATGGCCGCCCACCCGCTCGTCGAGGCCCGCGACCCCGCGACGGGCCGCCGCCTGTGGACGTTCCCGGTCGAGACGGCGCTCGGGCGCGGCGTCGACCTGTCCGGCGGCTGGGCGTTCGGCGCCCTCGACGGCGTCCTCGTCGGCTACATCGGGCCGTACCCCGCGCGCCGCGGCCGGCCGTCGGCGTACGGCTTCTTCGCGCTGCGGCAGGCCGACGGCGCGCTGCTGTGGGCCCGCCGTCGGCTGCTGCGCGTCGACCCCGGCCCGGATCCGGCCGTGGCGCCGATCGCGCGGGAGGCCGGCGCTGGCGGCCGGCCCGGCGGCTTCGTCCAACTCGACCCGCGCACCGGCCGCACCATCGCGGCCGTGCCGGCGGCGGACGCCCCCGCGACGGGCTGGTGGGCGGCGTTCCCCGCAGACCTGTCCGCGCTCGCGCTGCTCACGCCAGAGCGGCCAGGCCGGGCGTACGATCTGCGCACCGGACGCCCGCTGGCGAGGCACGTCCGGGCCTGGTCCCGCTGCGCGGCCCCGTCCGCACTGCCGATCGCCGGGCGGCCGGGCTTCCACCCGCACCCCGCCGTATGCGAGTACGACGTGGCGACCGGGCACCGCCTCGCCTCCGGCGACCCGCCGCCGGGCTGGTACACCGGCGCCGCCGACGGCTGGCGGGTGTGGCGGGACGAGCGCGGCGGCCTGCACGCCCGCCACGACGCCCGCGGCACGATCCCGGGCATGGGCCGCTAGTGCGGTGACCGCATGACCGGGTCCGGTCCGGAGCCGGCCGGACCCGGGGGCTTACCCGAGCTCGTTCCCTCAGCAGGAAATTCTTCCTGCTGAGGGAAGGCTCGCGCACGAGACACCGGCCGCCGGCGTGGCCGATGCGGTGGTCCCGACCGTCGCCGCCGGCCCGGTGAACGTTCGTGCACACCCCACGAGGCCACGGCTCTTTCCGCCGGTGGCCGACCAGGCCATCGCGGAGTGCGACGGGCGGCCGGCGCGGGCGACGGCCGTGTCGGCCGCCCGGGTGGCGGGCCGGATGCTCACGGTCCGATCCGCATCGGCCGCGCCCAGCCGCGGCCGATGCGGCCGTTCACCGGGGCCACCTCAGCTCGTGCAGTTCGGCCGGGGTGAACGTGACGCCCGGGGCGGCGATGAGGACGTGCGCCGCCTTGCGGTGCTCGTCGTAGACGACCCACCGCATCGCGGCGAGCGCATCGACGATGGACAGGCCCCGGCCGTTGTCGGCGAGCCGGCCGCCTTCGTTCGCGCCGCCGATGGGCCGGTGGTCGATGTCGGTGACCGCGACGTGCACGAACCGGGGCGTCGCGGTGATCTCGACGCCGACCGGCCACAGGCCGGACGGCAGCGGCCCGAGGGTGCGCACGGCGCGGACGGCGTTCGTGACGAGTTCGGCCTCGCCAGTGAACTCCGCCGTCTCCGCGAACACGCCGGTCTTACCACCGAGCAGGCCGCGGCCCAGCTCGGCCACGGCTGGTCGCGCTTCAAGGTCGCCTACATCGAACGCGCCCGCACCAAGCCGACCCAGCAGGCCATCACCGCCATGCTCGACCTGTACGGCGTCGACTCCGGCACCCGCGCCGCCCTCATCGATCTCGCCAAGAACGCGTGGCGCCGCGGCTGGTGGACCGACTACAGCGACCTGTTCAAAGGGACCTACCTCGCTTTGGAGGACGACGCAGCGCGCATCGATGAGTGGAGTCCACAGGTCGTGCCCGGCCTGCTCCAAACCGACGAATACGCCCGCGAGATCATCGCTGCTGGTCGGCCCGGCGACGGGGCCGGCATCCAACGGCGCGTTCAGGCGCGCATGGCCCGCAAACCGCTGTTGTCGCGGAAGGACCCACCCGCTCCTGTCCTCACGGCGGTGATCGACGAGGCCGCGCTGCGCCGCCCGATCGGCGGCCGAGATGTGATGCGCGGCCAACTCCACGCGCTGCTGGACGCCGCGCGTCGGCCGAACGTCGATGTCCGCGTCCTGCCGTTGGAAGTCGGCACTCACGCCGGTCTCGACGGGCCGTTCATCCTCCTCGGGTTCCCTGAGGACATCGCACCTGACGTGGCGTACGTCGGCACCCGGCTTGGCGACGGATACGCCGAAAGCGCGGATGTAGTACGTCGGATTAAGGTGGACTTCGACCACCTGAAATCCGCGGCGCTCCCTCCGGAGGGATCGATGGAGATGATCGCCGCCATCGCCGAGGAGTAGTCCAGTCCCATGATCTTCGAGGACCTGTCGCGCGCCGCGTGGCGAAAGTCCACCCGTTCCGGCGAGGCCTCCAACTGCGTCGAGGTCGTCGCCGTCGAGACGGCCGAGGCCGGCGAATAGCCCCGACAGAAGCGGAGGGCCCCGGCATGCTGCCAGGGGCCTCGTCCCGTCCCGGGACGAGCCGAAGCCGGGCCGACGACGGAGTTCCCGTGCCTCCCCCAACGCCGCAACCCCCGCCCGCCGCCGGCTCGGTCCGGCCAGGGCCGCCGGCCTCGAGCGGAACGGATGGACCGGATGGGCGTCGTGAGGGAGAATCGGCGGCGATGACGGGGACCACCGGGCGCATCCGCAGGGACGACGGCATCATCGTGCACGACTGCCTCGTCTACCAGGACAAGCGCGGGCACTGGTGGGCCATGCACGGCCACCGGCTGATGTTCGGCCTCACCAGCGACGAGATCCTGACGGAGATCGCGCGGGAGACCGGCTTCGGCGAAGAAGACCTGCCGACGCTGCGGGGCCGCCTGGAGCGGTCGATCGAGCGCGCGGAGCGGATGCGCCGAGAGGACGAGATCCTCAGCCGGTACCGCGGCGGCCGGTGACCTGCCGCCCGGCTCGCACCGCCGCCGCGGACGCGGCGGTCCGGGGACGATCACGGCGCGGTGGCAGGGCTTCGAGAATGGGCGAACAGCGTTCGCCTACCCACGAGTAGGCGCGCTGGGCGCCACGCAGTAGCCTGCGACCCGGGGCATCCGGTCAGGAGTGCCCGGCCGCCGTAGACGAGGGAGACCACCATGCCAGAGGCTGTCATCGTCGCGACCGCTCGTTCCCCGATCGGACGCGCGTTCAAGGGGTCGCTGAAGGACCTGCGCCCCGACGACCTCACCGCGCGGATCGTGCGCGCCGCGCTCGACAAGGTGCCGCAGCTCGACCCCGCCCAGATCGACGACCTGCTGCTCGGCTGCGGCCTGCCCGGCGGCGAGCAGGGGTACAACATGGCGCGCGTGGTGGCGATCCTGCTCGGCCTCGACGGCGTGCCGGGCGCGACGATCACCCGCTACTGCTCTTCCTCGCTGCAGACGACGCGGATGGCGTTCCACGCGATCAAGTCCGGCGAGGCCGACGTGATCGTCTCGGCCGGCGTGGAGATGGTGAGCCGCTTCGCCAAGGGCAGCAGCGACGGCCTGCCCGACACCCAGAACCCGCTGTTCGCCGACGCCCAGACGCGTACCGCCAAGCGCGCCGAGGGCAACGCGGAGACCTGGCACGACCCGCGCGAGGACGGCGCGCTCCCCGACATCTACATCGCCATGGGGCAGACCGCCGAGAACGTCGCCCAGCTGCGCGGCGTCAGCCGGGAGGAACAGGACGAGTTCGGCGTCCGCTCGCAGAACCTGGCCGAAGAGGCGATCAAGAAGGGCTTCTTCGAGCAGGAGATCACGCCGGTCGAGCTGCCGGACGGCACCGTGGTGGCCAAGGACGACGGACCGCGGGCCGGCACCACGCTGGAGAAGGTCGCCGCGCTGCAGCCGGTGTTCCGGCCCGACGGCACCGTCACCGCCGGAAACTGCTGCCCGCTCAACGACGGCGCCGCCGCGGTCGTCGTGATGAGCGACACGAAGGCCGCCGAGCTGGGAATCACGCCGCTGGCCCGCATCGTCTCCTCCGGCGTCTCCGCGCTCTCGCCGGAGATCATGGGCCTGGGCCCGGTCGAAGCGTCGCGGCAGGCGCTGAAGCGGGCGGGCATGACGATCGACGACATCGACCTGGTCGAGATCAACGAGGCGTTCGCCGCCCAGGTGATCCCCTCGTACCGGGACCTCGGCGTCGACATCGACAAGCTGAACGTGAACGGCGGGGCGATCGCGCTCGGCCACCCGTTCGGCATGACCGGCGCGCGGATCACCGGCACCCTCCTCAACGGGCTGCGGTGGCACGACAAGACCTTCGGCCTGGAGACCATGTGCGTGGGCGGCGGCCAGGGCATGGCGATGGTGTTCGAGCGCCTGTCCTGACGGGGATGCGTTCACCTCGCGGGCCCCGGCCGGACACCCCGGCCGGGGCCCGTTGTTAGCCGATCGTAATCTACTATCAACGTACAGTAGTCGACGATCTACGTCCCGTGACAAAAAGGTCTCCTCCGGGGGGTTGTGCGATTGGGATCGCTGTTGCAGAGTCATCAACAAGCAGCACGCCCAGCCAGGAGGTGCGTATGTCTTTGAACCACTCACCGGAGACGCACAAGAATCTCATCGCCCGCATTCCGAAAGTCACAGGACGTGACCTCCCCGAGTGGTTCGAAGCGATCGACAACGGCCCCGCGTTCCTGCGCTGCGACGAACGGGTGAACTGGCTGGCCGACGAGCACGGCCTGTCTCACGGGTACGCCTCGGCCCTCGTGCATGAGCACGAGATGCACCGCAAGGCCATCCGCTCCTGAGCTAGCAGGTGGAACCCGAAAGGGCCCGCGACTTCATCGCCGCGCATCACCGGGCGGTGATGGTGACCTTCCACGCCGACGGGCGCCCGCAGACCTCACCGGTGCTGTGCGCGGTCGACGACGAGGGCCGGATCGTCGTGAGCACGCGCGAGACGGCCGCCAAGACCCGCAACCTCCGCCGTGATCCCCGCGTGACGTTCTGCGTCTTCACCGACGCTTTCTTCGGCGAATGGATCCAGGTGGACGGCCGAGCGGAGGTCGTCGGCCTGCCCGCGGCCATGGAGCCACTCATCGCCTACTACCGCCAGATCTCCGGTGAACACCCCGACTGGGACGACTATCGCGCGGCCATGGAACGTGACCGCCGGGTGATCGTCCGGGCGACGATCACCCGTGCCGGTCCCGACGTCCACGGCTGAGCCGCGCCCTGGCCGCGGCTCAGTCGCGGTTGGCGAAGTACGACAGGAACCGCAGCAGCTCAAGGTAGATCCACACCAGGCTCAGGGTGAGCCCGAACGCGGCCAGCCACGAGGCCTTCTCCGGGGCACCGGACCGCACGCCGTCCTCGATCGAGCCGAAGTCGAGCAGGAGGTACAGGCAGCCGACGACGATGGCGGCGATGCTGAAGACGATGCCCAGCGGGCCGTGCTCGCGGATGCCGATGCCGCCCACGTGGAAGATCGACACGAGCAGGTTGAGCACCATCAGGCCCACCAGGGCCAGGCCGGCGGCCAGAACGAACCGCACGAACCTCGGCGTGACCCGCACGATCCGCAGCGTGTACACCGCGAGCATCGCGCCGAACGCCAGCGCGGTGCCGACCACCGCCTGCAGCACGATGCCGTTGTAGACGTCGTTGTACAGGTGGCTGACCAGCCCCACCGCGACGCCGTACGACGCCGCGAAGCCGAGCACCGGCACCGGGCTGATCCGGCGGCCGAACGTGACGACCGCCCAGCAGACCACCCCGGCGACGATCGCCGCGAGCACCACGGCGCCCGCGATGCGCATGGGCACGAACACCCATGCCAGCGCCCCGGCGGCCACGAGGGTGCCGAGCACCATGAAGGAGCGGACGACGACGTCGTCCATGGTCATGGTGCGGGGCGGGGCGTACGCCGGCGCGTTGTACATCGCCTCGAGGTAACCCGCGCTCGGGACCTGCCCCGACGCCTGCTCGAAGACGCCGCGCCGGGAGAAGACCGGATTCCTGCTTCGCATGCAACAGCCTCCCGACTGGTTGTCGGTCACATTAACGTGCGGGCGCGCGGACCGTGTTCCCCGGCACACGGTCGCCGCGATGACGCTGACGGTACCCCGAAACCCCGGGTCGCACCGGTGGAAACGACGAGCAGCCGATGGGTCCGACCGGGGGACGGGACCGGGCCGCGCGCCGGCCGATCCGGCCGCCTGCGCCGACGCGGCGCGGCCGCACGCCGCGCGGTGCTGCTGCGGCGCGGCCCCACGGTGCGCCGGTGCTGCCGCGGCGTGGGCGCCGGCGGGCGCCGGCCGATATCAACCGGAAATCGGTACGAGCCGACCGACCGGCGAATCGGTCCGCACACGCCGCCGCGCAGGCCCGATGGACAGATGTTGTCCAAGATGGCACAGATCACTGTCAAGGCCAGTACCCCCGGTCGGGATCGAACCGACACATTGACTCTTTTAGGGAGTCTGCCTCTGCCAGTTGGGCTACGGGGGCGGCGTAATCATACCCGGCATGCTCCAATATTGGACCACCGAGTAAATGCGAAAAATAACGCTGATTAGTGCCGCGCCCTAATTACCGACCGAATACCGCTCAGTCTTTCTTGGAGGCGAGTTCGAACTCCTCGCGCGGTCGCTGGATCGCACCCAGCGAGACGACCTCGCGCTTGAAGAAGAGGGCGAGAGTCCAGTCAAGGGTCACCCGTGCCTTGCGGTTCACGGTGGGCACGCGAGACAGGTGATAGGTGCGGTGCATGAACCAGGCGGCAAATCCGCGCACCTTGATGCCGTAGACCTGCGCGACACCCTTGTGCAGGCCCAGACTGGCCACCGATCCGGCATAGGCGTGTTTGTACGCCTTTCGCGGCCGGCCGTGCAGTGTAGCGACGACGTTATCCCCCAGCACCTTGGCCTGCCGGACGGCGTTCTGCGCATTCGGGGCGCAGAACTGACCCGGTTTGGTGAGGTCCGGAATGGCCGCCGTATCGCCTGCGGTGAACGCGTCCTCGACACCGTCCACGACCAGTTCGGCGGTGGCCTTGATGCGGTTCTTGTCATCGAGCGGCAGATCGGTGCGCTTGACCACCGGATTGGGCTTGACCCCCGCGGTCCAGACGAGCGTTCCTGCTTCGAACTCCTCGCCGTCGCTCAGCACGATGCGGTGATCCTCGGCGGACTTGAGCAGCGTCTGAAGCTTCACCTCGATCCCCCGGCCGCGCAGCGCGTCGACGGTCCAGCGGCCCATGTCGGCGCCGACCTCCGGCAGGATGCGGTCGGTGGCCTCCACGAGCACCCAGCGCATTTCGGCGGGGTCGATGCTCGGGTAGTACTGGCAGGCGTCGCGGGCCATGTCCTCCAGCTCGCCGAGCGCCTCCACGCCGGCGAAGCCGCCGCCGACGAAGACGAACGTCAGCGCGCGCCTGCGGGTCCGCCCGTCCGCCGTGGAGGCGGCGATGTCCAGCTGCGCCAGCACGTGGTTGCGCAGGAAGATCGACTCGCCGACCGTCTTGAACCCGATGCCGCCCTCGGCCAGGCCTGGGATCGGCAGGATCCGGGAGATCGACCCGGGGCAGAAGACGAGGATGTCGTAGGAGATGGTGCGCCTCTCACCGTGGTCCGCACCCGCGATCTCCTCGTCGGACGAACCGCGGACGATCTCCACTTCGGCCCTGCGCTCGGCGTGCTCGATCCGGGTGACTCGGCCGTTGAGGATGGTCGCGTGCCGCAGCACACGCCGCAGCGGCACGACGACGTGCCGCGGCTCCAGGTCGCCCGCCGCCGCCTCGGGCAGGAACGGCTGGTACGTCATGTACGACTGCGGATCGACCACCGTGATCCGCAGCTCGCCGCGGCGCAGCTCACGGTGCATCTTCCGGTGCAGGCGGAGCGTGGTGTACATGCCGACGTATCCGCCACCGACGATGAGCACGTGTTTGGACATAGCGGTCTGTGTACCCACGGCGACCTTCCCAAACTGCCGCGATAGCTTGTGAAAGTTTTCACAAACTCTGCAACCACGGTACTCCCGCGAGGCCGTCCGCGACAGTCCCCGCGATCGGTGAATCCCGTCACCTTCGAACCATCGGCCATCGGCACGCGTCATATACGACGGAAGACGTGCCCGGCGGGCGGGCATACGGGGGCTGACCAGTGCAGGCGGGGCCGCACTGGGCACACCCCGCCCGCTGCGCGCGCCGCCCGCCCGGGTCAGGCCGGGGCGTGCTCCGGGAGGCCCGCGTGGTCGCGGGCGCGGGCCAGCACCGCGTCCAGCATCGCCTCGGTGACCCGGCCGGTGAAGGTGTTCTGCTGGCTCGGGTGGTAGCAGCCGAGCAGCAGCACCGTGCCGCCGTCCGGGCTGGTCAGCGGCACCTCCCGGCCGTGGCCGAACGCGGGCCGCGGCGCGGGCACCGCGTACCCCGCCTCCTTGAGCAGCGGCCACAGCGCCTGCCAGCCGTACCCGCCGAGCACGACGATCGAGCGCACCGTGCCGCACACGAACGCCAACTCCCGCACCAGCCACGGCGCGCAGGCGGCGCGCTCGGCCGGCGTGGGCCGGTTGGCGGGCGGCGCGCAGCGCACGGGCGCGACCACGCGGGCGCCCAGCAGCCGTTGGCCGTCGCCGGCGTGCGTGCTGGTCGGGATCGCCGCCATGCCGGTGCGGTACAGCGCGGCGAACAGCCAGTCGCCGCTGCGGTCGCCGGTGAAGATGCGCCCGGTGCGGTTTCCGCCGTGCGCGGCGGGGGCCAGGCCCACGATGAGGACCCGCGGCTCCGGGTCTCCCCAGCCGGGGACCGGCCGCCCCCAGTACTCCTCGGCGGCGTACGCGCGGCGTCGCTCGACCGCGACCCGCTCCCGCCACTCCACGAGACGCGGGCAGGCCCGGCACACCGACTGCCGGGCGACCAGCTCGGCCAGCGTCGGCGCGTCCGTCGCAAGAGCACGCACCTCGTCCGCGTCGTGCGCGACCGGCGTGGCGGGCGTCGCCGGGTCGCCGGGCCATCCGGAGCCGGGCGGGACGTACGGGGCGTTCATCGCGATCAGACCAGCGACCAGGCGATGCCGTCGAGGATGTCGCGCTCGCTGACGATCACGTCGGCGAAGGAGAACTCCCGCATGATGCGGTCGAGGATGAGCGCGCCGGCCCCGATGACGTCGATCCGCCCGGGGTGCATGACGCCGATGCGGCTGCGCTCCTCGTGCGTCAGGCGCAGCAGCCTGCGGGTGACGTCGTGCACGTCGCGTGCCTTGATGCGGGACAGGTGGATGCGGCCCGGCTCGTACTCCGGCAGGTCGAGCGCGATGCCCGCCACCGTCGTGACCGAGCCCGCCAAACCCACCAGCGTGCGCGCCCGGCCGACGGGCACCGGCCGCACGCCGGGGTCCGGCGGCGTGATCGTCGTGGCGGGCGGCACGCCCTCGGCGGGCGCGCCGGGTGCCGCGTCGCGCGGGATCGCCTCCGCCGCCGAGGCTGCGCCGTCGCGCACGTCGGCCAGCGCGGCGTCGATGTCGGCGACGGCCGCAGCGACCTGCTCGGGCGTGGGCGGGTCCGAGTGCAGGTGGCGTTCGGTCAGCCGCACGCAGCCGATGTCGACCGAGCGGGCGGCCTCGACCTCCTCGGCGCCGTACACGAACTCGGTGGAGCCGCCGCCGATGTCGACGACGAGGTAGGGCCGCATCGGCCGCAGCGACGCCAGGTCGCGGGTCGCCCCCACGAACGACAGGCGCGCCTCCTCGTCGCCGGAGATGACCTCCGGCTCGACACCGAAGATGTCGACGACGCCGCAGACGAACTCGTCCCGGTTCTCGGCGTCGCGGGTGGCGCTGGTGGCCACGACCCTCGTGCGGATCGGGGTGGCGGCCGAGTCGTAGGTGGCGATGAGCTTGGCGTACCCGCGCATCGCGGCGAACGTCCGGTCGAGCGCCTCGGGCGCCAGCCGGCCGGTCTCGTCGACGCCCTGGCCGAGCCGCACGATCTCCATGCGGCGTTCGAGGTCGTCCAGCCGGTCGCCCGCGATGTCGGCGATCAGGAGCCGGACGGAGTTCGTCCCGCAGTCGATCGCGGCGACACGTGTCGCTGTGGTCACGATTCGCTCGCCTCCCGGCGCACGTCGTCGGCGCGGCGGCCCCGCGCCCCTAGGATCCCGGCCACGCCGCGCGGCTCGGGATCGCCCTCAGCCGCGGGCCCGCCCGGTGCCTTGACTCGGGCCATTACCTTCCTTGACCCACAAACCCGACACATCGTAAGCGGTGTCATGCCTCCGGAGCGCCTTCTTTCACACAGCAGCCGTCGCGCCACCACTCGGGCAGCAGGTCCAGCGCCTCCCGGCCGAACGGGTTGGCCCCCGGCACCGCCAGCTCGTGCGCGACCAGCGCGTGCAGGCACTTGACCCGCACCGGCATGCCGCCCGCGCTCTGCATGCCCTCGGGCAGCGGTTCCAGCCCCTCGGCCAGGGCGGCGGCGTCGCGGCGGGCGAGGTAGTCGCGGTGCGCCTCCTCGTACGCCGCGGACAGCTCCGGGTCCGTGGCCAGCCGGGCCGTCATCGTACGCATCAGACCGCCGGCCTCCAGCCTGCCGATCGCCGACGCGGCCCGCGGGCAGGTCAGGTAGAACAGCGTCGGGAACGGCGTGCCGTCCGGCAGCCGCGGCGCGGTCTCCACGACGTCGGGCCGGCCGCAGGGGCACCGGTGGGCGACCCGGCGCAGCGCGCGCGGCGGCCGGCCGAGCTGGGCGGCCACCGACGCGACGTCGCGTTCTTCGATCAACGGTCGCCCTCCGGAATTCCCGCGGCCCGCCCATCGCGGTGAGCCCGCCTCACGTCACCTGACATCGGCTGCAGACGTCTGCTGCAAGGGTATGCGCTCAGCGGTGGTGATCCGCCGCGTCCACCGACCGCCACAGCGTCTGGTACCACGGCGGCGTCGGCGGCTTGCGGCCGGCGCCGGCCGCGGCGTCCGACGCGTCACCGCCACCTACCCCCACATAGCACCTGGCACCGGGGTCGCACATGTGCAGCCTGCGCCGGGCCTCCCGCCGGATGTAGTTCTCATCGCCCAGCCGCTGCTTCTGCCGCACCAGCGCGTCGACCTGCTCCTGCTCCTGGCGCTGCTGGACGCGCAGCTGGGCGATCTGCCGGCGCTGGGCGATGTACTCCCGCACCGGGTAGGCGAGGCTGAGCGCGATGGCACACGCGACGACCGCCAGGATCGCGGCGCGGCTCGTGAGATGAGCACGCCGCACCTCCCTGGCGTCCGCGTCGGACACGCGCCGCGACCGGCCGGCCATGGGCAGCCCGTCTCACTCCCAGCGGAACCGGGGGAACGCCGCCGCCCCGGCGTACCGCGCGGCGTCGTCGAGCAGCTCCTCGATGCGCAGGAGCTGGTTGTACTTGGCGACCCGGTCGCTGCGCGCCGGCGCCCCGGTCTTGATCTGCCCGCCGCCGGTGGCCACCGCCAGGTCGGCGATCGTGGTGTCCTCGGTCTCGCCGGACCGGTGGCTCATCATCGTGCGGAAGCCGTTGGTGTGCGCGAGGTTCACCGCGTCCAAGGTCTCGCTGAGCGTGCCGATCTGGTTCACCTTGACCAGCAGCGCGTTCGCCGCGCCGCCCTCGATGCCGCGGCGCAGCCGCTCCGGGTTGGTCACGAACAGGTCGTCGCCCACGATCTGCACCCGCGCGCCGACCGCGTCGGTGAGCGCCTTCCAGCCGGCCCAGTCCTCCTCCGACAACGGGTCCTCGATGGAGACCAGCGGGTAGGAGTCGAGCAGCTCACCATAGTAGGCCGCCATCTCGTCGGAGGATCGCTTGGAGCCCTCGAAGTCGTAGGTGCCCTCGGCGTGGAACTCGGTGGCGGCCACATCGAGCGCGAGCGCGATGTCGGCGCCCGGCCGGAAGCCGGCCCGCCCGATCGCCTCGACGATCAGGTCCAGCGCGTCCCGGTTGCTGGGCAGGTCGGGCGCGAAGCCGCCCTCGTCGCCGAGCCCGGTCGCCAGGCCCCGGCCCTTGAGCACCGCCTTCAGCGCGTGGTACGTCTCCGCGCCCCAGCGCAGCGCCTCGGCGAACGAGGAGGCGCCGATCGGTGCGATCATGAACTCCTGGATGTCGACGTTGGTGTCGGCGTGCGCGCCGCCGTTCAGGATGTTCATCATCGGCACCGGCAGCAGGTGCGCGTTCGGGCCGCCGACGTAGCGGAACAGCGGGAGGTTCGCCGCCTTGGCCGCCGCCTTGGCCACCGCCAGGCTCACGCCGAGGATGGCGTTGGCGCCGAGCCGGGACTTGTCCGGGGTGCCGTCCAGGTCGATGAGCGCCTGGTCGATCAGGCGCTGGTCGTCGGCGTCGTAACCGAGGATCTCCGGCGCGATCTCGTCGAGCACGCCGAGAACGGCCTTCTCGACCCCCTTGCCGTTGTAGCGCTCGCCGCCATCGCGCAGCTCGACGGCTTCGAACTGGCCGGTCGAGGCGCCGCTCGGCACCGCGGCGCGCGCCTCGCTGCCATCATCGAGCAGCACTTCCACCTCGACGGTGGGGTTGCCGCGGGAGTCGAGGATCTCCCGCGCGTGGACGGCGTCGATGGACGACACTTGAGCTCCTTGGACTGGCTACCGGACGTTTCGTGGCAAGAGCCTAGCCGTACCGCACCGGGCCGGGAGGGCAACGCCACCCGCTACCCGCCGGTCACCATGACCTCCGCGACCACCGGCGACACCGGCCCACCCTCCTGTACGGCGGCTTCTCCGCACCGTCACCGCCCACCCACGCCGCGTCGGCGGCTCGGCTGCACGTCAGGAGCCGCGTTTGAAGAGGCCGGCCGGATCGATGGCGCCCAGCGGGTCCGGGAGCCGCACTGTCCGGCCGCCGCTCGCGCGGGCCACCTCGGCGACCGGGCCGCCGGTCGGCCGTTGCAGGATCAGCGTCGGGCGCTCGTCGTCATCCTCGACCTCAGCGGCCGGTAGTGATCTACGCAGAGATCGGCAAAAAAGCGGCCGCCGGGCGTCCGGCGCTGATCATCTGGGCGGGCGGCGGGGAACTCCGGACGCTGGACATCGGCGGTACCGCGCGCCGCCACGAGCGGAAAGGAAGCTGTGATGAGGACGTCTCCCGGCATGCACGTGACGGCCGCCGGCGCGGCGGTCGTCCTCGGCGCCCTGGGCGCGGTCGCGCTCCAGTCGCCCGCACACGCCGACCGGTTCTCCGTTGCCTACACCTGCTCCGTGCCGCTGATGGGCCGGCGGTCGATGACGATCGCCGGCTCGCTGGACGCCGAACCCAGCCCGACGAGCGTGGGGACCGCCACCCGCTTCCTGCTGTCGATCGCGAGACTCAGCCTGCGCTCGCCGATCGCCCTCAGCCGCTGGACCGCCACCGCGCAGATCGACGTCGACGGCGCGCAGAACGCCTCCTTCCGCCTCCGCGGCGCGGGCGGGGCCGTGCGCGCCCGGCGGCCGCTCGGCGGCCGGCTGACCGGCGTCTGGACGCCGGCGACGCCCGGCACCGACCGGCTGCGCGGTGGCCCGGTGACGATCAAGCTGAACGTTCCGCTGTTCGGCGACGTGACAGTGCCGTGCGCGCCGAAGGGCGACCGCCCGGTCATGGCGACCCTCACCGTCCGGCCGTCCCCGGCCGCCGCGCCGGGCCGCGACGTCTAGGCGCCTCGGTCGCCGACCGGGCGGGTGCTGATGGGCGGCTGGCCCGGGGACGACGGCTGCGGGTTCGTCGGCGGCCTCGGTGACCTCGGCGGCCTCGGCCATGGGGCCGGCGGCCGCCGCGCGCCCTTGCTGATGTAGATCGTGACCGTGTCGCCGGGCTCCACCCCGGCACCCGGGCCCGGGCTGGTGCGTGCGACGGCGCCATTGGGGTAGGCGCTGGAGGCCACGCTGGGGCCGTAGTTCACGCCGAAGCCGGCGGCGGACAGCCGCGCCGCGGCCGCCGACGCCGACAGGCCGAGCACGTCGGGGACACGCACGAGGTCTTCGCCGGAGCCCTTGCTGTAGAAGTCGCTCGGCGGGCTGTGGAAGTCGTGCGGCGGCAGGCCCGCCAGCGCGCGGACCATGGTGTCGTGCCAGATCGGCGCGGGGATGTCGGCGCCGAAGACCTCGCCGAAGCAGCGGCCGCCGAGGCAGACGTTCCGGAGCGGGTGCGCGTACCCGCCGCGCGGGTCGCCCACCCACACGGCGCTCGCCAGGTCGGGCGTGTAGCCGGCGAACCAGGCGGAGGAGAAGCTGTCGACGGTGCCGGTCTTGCCGGCGGCGGGCCGGCCGATCCCCTCGCCGGCGGCGGTGCCGTGCGTGAGCACGCCGCGCAGCACGTGGTTGACGCCGTCGGCGACGCCCTTGTCGACGGCCTGGTGGCAATGCGCGTCCGGGACGCCCAGCGAGCGGCCGGTCGTGTCGGTGACCTGCGTCAAGACGATCGGCGAGCAGTACTCGCCGCGTGCGGCGAACGCGGCGTACGCGGCGGCCACGCGGATCGGCGAGACGGTGTTGAAGCCGAGCGTGAACGATGGATACTGCTCCAGCGGCGAGCCGTCGGCGCGGCGCATGCCGAGACGCTCGGCCATCTTGACCGTGTCGCACAGCCCGACCTTGCGTTCGAGGGCGAGGAAGAACGTGTTGACCGAGTGCCAGGTGCCGGTGACGAGGCTGAACTCCCGGCCGCCCTCGCCGTCGGCGGCGTTGCCCAGCGTCTCGTGGGAGGTGAGCGGCCGGCCCTGGCAGTCGCGGAAGCCGGTCGGGGTGAAGTGGTCGGGTGCCATCAGCCGCTCGCCGAACGGGATGCCCTGGTCGAGCGCCGCCGCGAGCGTGAAGACCTTGAAGACGGAGCCGGCCTGCATGCCGATGCTCGTACCGTGGTCGGCGTCGGCCGCGAAGTCGACCCACGTCTTGCCGCGCTCCTGTGCCGGGCCCAGGTCGCGGTCGACCACCATGGCCTTGACCTGGCCGGTGCCGGGCTGGACGAGCACCTCGGCGGCGGCCTTGTGCGCGGAGTTCTTCTTCGGCACATAGTGGTCCACCGCGTGCTGTGCGGCCCGCTGCATCGCCGGGTCGAGAGTGGTGCGGATGATCAGGCCGCCGCGCTGGAGCAGCCGCTTGCGGGCGTCGGCGGTCGCGCCGTAGATGGGGTTGTCGAGGATCTCGCGCTGCACGTAGTCGCAGAAGAACGGGGCGGAGCTCTCGACGCAGCCGTTGGGCGTCGAGGTCACGTGCAGGCCGAGCGGGGCCCGCTCGGCGGCGGCCACGTCGGCCGCGGACACCCAGTGCAGCTCGCGCATCCGCTGGAGCACGGTGTCGCGGCGGGCGCGGGCGGCGGCCGGGTGCACGACGGGATCGTAGGCGTAGGGGTAGCGGACGATGCCGGCCAGCAACGCGGCCTCGGGCAGCGTCAGCCGCGCGGCCGGCTTGCCGAAGTAGTGCCGTGCGGCGGCCTCGATCCCGTACGCGCCGTCGCCGAAGTAGGCGATGTTGAGGTAGCGCTCCAGGATCTCGTCCTTGGTGAACCGCTTCTCCATCGCGACGGCGTAGCGCAGCTCGCGCAGCTTGCGGGCGGGCGTGGTGGCGACGGCGTCGTGCTTCTCCTGCGGCGTGCTCGCGGTCTCCAGCAGGAGGTTCTTGACGTACTGCTGGGTGAGGCCGGAGCCGCCCTGGGTCACCTGGCCGGCCGCCAGGTTGCTCACGAGCGCGCGGGCCGTCGCCTTGAAGTCGAGGCCGCCGTGCTGGTAGAAGCGGCTGTCCTCGATCGCGACGATGGCCTTGCGCATGATCGGCGCGACCTTGCGGAGCGGCACGTCGATGCGGTTCTCGTAGTAGAAGGTGGCCAGCTTCGACCCGTCGGCGGCGAGGATGACCGAGCGCTGCGGCACGGGCGGGGGGTTCAGGTCACCGGGGATCGCCTCGAACCAGTTGGCCGTGTTGCGGGCGCCGACGCCGACCATGCCGAAGGTGGAGAACGCCACGAGAGCCGCCAGCACCCCGGCGACGACCCCGGCACCCGCGAGGCGCCAGACCAGCCGCATGACGCCACGTCGCGGGATGACCCCAGACGACACGGGGTCAGCGTACGCCGAACGGCCTTCGAAGGGATCTCTCCCGCGCCCGACAAAACAAGCAGTTTGTCATGATGTATTGCCTAACGTACGGTTTTTCAGGCGGCCGCTATCGGCCGTCCTTGGACGAGGCGCGCCGTCCCGCGCGCGCCCGGCGGCAACATCAGTTCGGAACCCACGGCCACCAGGGCGGCGGCGGGAGATGCCACGGACGCCGCGCCCAGACGTCGGGCTCGCGCGACCCGTCGCCCTCGTCGTCCCTGGCGCCCTTGTCCTTGCCCTTGTCCTTCTTGTTGTCGTCTTCGTCCTTCTCGCCGTCGCCCTTGCGGAAGTACTCCCTCGGCGGGGCGTGGAACCCGTGCGCCGGGATCTGCCGCAGCGCCGCCTCCATCGTCTCCCGCCAGATCGGCGCCGGCACGTCCGCGCCGTACACCTGGGCGTAGCAGGAACCGCCCAGGCACACCCCGCGCAGCGGATGCCGGTAGCCGCCGCGCGGATCGCCGACCCAGACGGCGCTCGCCATGTCCGGCGTGTAGCCGGCGAACCATGCGGCCGAGAAGTCGTCGACGGTGCCGGTCTTGCCCGCCGCCGGGCGGCCGATGTCGTTGCCCTTGGCGGTGCCCTTGGTCAGCACACCGCGCAGCACGTGGCTGACCGCGTCCGCCACACCGGGGTCGATCGCCTGGCGGCAGCGGGCGCGCGGCACCGCGATCGGTCCGGACGGGCCGGTCACGCTCGTGATCGCGATCGGCGTGCAGTACCGGCCGCGCGCGGCGAACGCCGCGTACGCCGCCGCGAGCCGCAGCGGTGAGACCGTGTTGAAGCCGAGCGTGAACGACGGGTACTGCAGGAGCTTCTTCCCGTTCGCCTGGCGCATGCCCAGGCGGGCGGCCATCTTGTACGTCGCGCACAGCCCGACCTTGCGCTCCAGCGCGAGGAAGAACGTGTTCACCGAATGCCAGGTGCCGGTCACCAGCGTGAACTCCCGCCCGCCCTCGCCGTCGCCGGCGTTGCCGAGCGAGGCGGACGGGTCGCCGACCCGGCGGCCGGCGCAGTCGCGGAAGCCGACGGGCCTGAACCGCTTCGGCGCGTTCAGCTTGTCGCCGAACGCCATACCCTCATCCAGCGCCGCGGCGAGCGTGAACACCTTGAACGTCGAACCGGCCTGCATGCCCAGGCTGGAGCCGTGGTCGGAGTCGGCGGCCAGGTTCACCCACAGCGTGCCGCGCTTCGTGCTGTCGCCCATGCGGCGGTCGATCGCCATGGCGGTGATCTCGCCGGTGCCGGGCCGCACCAGCACCTCGGCCGCCGCCTTGCCGTCGGCGTTGTCCGGCGGCACGTGGCTGTCGAGCGTCCGCTGCGCCGCCTTCTGCATCCGCGGCTCCAGCGTCGTGCGGATCCGCAGGCCACCGCGCTGCAGCAGCGCCCGGCGCTCGTGCGGCGTACGGCCGAAGGCGCGGTCCGCCAGGATCTCGTGCTGCACGTAGTCGCAGAAGAAGGGCGCGTAGCTGGTCACGCAGCCGTTCGGCATGCTCGTGAGGCGCAGCCGGACCGGGCCGGCCTTGGCCGCGGCCGCCTGCGCCGGTGTGATCATCTTCAGCTCGGCCATGCGGTCGAGCACCGTGTCACGACGGGCACGCCCGGCGACCGGGTGCAGGCGCGGGTTGTAGCTCGCCGGGGCGCGCACGATGCCGGCCAGCATGGCGGCCTGGTCGAGGGACAGCTCCGCCGCGTGCACGCCGAAGTAGTGCCGGGCCGCCTCCTCGACGCCGTACGCGCCGTCACCGAAGTAGGCGATGTTCAGGTAGCCCTGGAGGATCTGGTCCTTCGTCAGGCGCTTCTCCAGCCCGACGGCGTAGCGCAGCTCGCGCAGCTTGCGGGCGGCCGTCGGCTCCAGCGCCGCGCGGCGGGCCTCGGCGCTGGTGGCCATCTCGGCGAGGGCGTTCTTGACGTACTGCTGGCTGAGCGTCGAACCGCCCTCGACGACCGTGCCGGCGCTCAGGTTGGCCAGCAGCGCGCGCAGGATGCTCTTGGCGTCGAGCGCGCCGTGCCGGTAGAACCGGCTGTCCTCGATCGCGACGATCGCCTGCCGCATGATCGGGGCGACCTTGGCGAGCGGCACCTCGACGCGATCCTCGTAGTAGAACGTCGCCAGCTTCGACCCGTCGGCGGCCAGGATGACCGAACTCTGCGGCAGCATCGGCGCGGTCAGCTCCCCGGGCAGCGTCTCGAACGCGTGCCGGGCGGCCCTGACACCCAGCCCGGCGGGCAGCGCGACCGGCAGCGAGAGCGCCGCCGACAGCAGCCCGGCGAGCAGCCCGGCCGTGGCCAGCGCCCGCACCTTCGCCGCCCGGCCGCCCGATTCTCCCCCCACGATCCGTGGTCATCCCCATACGGAAGGTGAGCGGAAACCTGGGGTGGGCGGAGCCGCTCAGCCGCCGGCGGCGGGTCCTCCTCCGGAGCGCTCCTCGACGCGGTCACGGAACCGGCGGGCTGCCGCTCGCAGCTCCGCCTCCGGGTCGCGGCCCTCCTCGCGCAGCCGCCGCACCAGCGCGAACAACTCCGCACCCTCGCCCTCGTCGGCGAACAGCTCCTCCGGGACGCCGGCGCGCTGGGCGCGGCGCTGGAGCTGGGCCGCCAGCGACAGCGCGGGCTGCGCCATCGGCACGCCGTGGAAGATCGAGGCGTCTTCGCCGCGCTCCGCCTGCTTGATCTTGTCCCAGTTGGCGTTGACCTCGTCGGCGTCGGCGACCTCGACGTCGCCGAACACGTGCGGGTGCCGCCGGACGAGCTTGGCGACGATGCCCCCTGCCACGTCGTCGATGGTGAAGTCCGGCGACACCTCGGCGTGGAAGGCGACCTGCATCAGCACGTCGCCGAGCTCTTCCGGCAGCGCGGCCAGGTCGCCGCCCTCGATCGTGTCGACGACCTCGTACGCCTCTTCCAGGAGGTACGGCGCGAGGGAGGCGTGCGTCTGCTTGCGGTCCCACGGGCACTCGCGGCGAAGCGTCTCCATCACCGCGACGAGGTCGAGGACGCGGGCGCCCGGCAGGTCGTAGGATCCCTGGACGACCTCCACCTCGGGCGGGTCGTCCATGTCGACGAGGATCGTGCCGACGGCCCGCATGAGGTCCTCGTCGCCGTCCGGGGCGGCGAGCCAGACCACCGGCCCGGCCGCGGCCTCGTGGACCAGCACCGCCGGGTCGGGCGGGCCGACCTCGACCGGCACCCCGGCCGCGCGCACGTGCGGAAGCTGCGGGTGGTCGGCCGAGCCGGCCCTGACCCGCGCGGCCGACCGGAGCGTCTCCCACGCCGGCCAGGTGAGCTGGCCGGGCGCCACCCGCGGCGAGGAGGCCAGGAAGACCAGCCGGGACGTCACACCTGACACCTGACCTGCCCGGACGAACCCGTGCCCGAGTCGGGGCTGGACAGCGCCGGGCACACCGGCCGCAGCGCCATCGTCTTGAGGTCGAAGGAGCCGTACCGCGGGTTGATGTCGACGTTCAGGCGCTGCCCGGCGTCGACGTAGCTGGCGAACAGCCTCTTCAGCGCCGCCTGCTGGGTCTGCGGGTCGACCGGCTGCTGCCCGTTCGTGACGCCGTACTTCTGCAGCAGCGCCTGCCGCAGCATCACCGCGCGCGCGTAGTCGCGGTCGTACTTGACCGGCAGGCCCTGCGCGAGGACATTCGCGTCGAGGGTGGGCGTGCCACCGTTCTGCGCCACGAACGCGTCGACCTGGCCCGGCGTGACGTTCACGCCGTCCTTGCGCGCGACCTCGTCCCATACCCGCATGTCGACGAGCTGGTACAGGGCGCTGCGCTGCGGCGAGGACGGGTCGAACGGGATCTGCTGCCCCTGCCCGGCACCCTGCACCTGGGACTGCTGCACGATCTGCTGCGCCGCGGGGTACTTCGGCAGCTCCTTGCTCCACTGCGTGACCGCCGCGTTGAGGGTGGCGATCGTGATGCGGTCGCCGCCGACCAGGGCCGCCGCGCCCGTCTTGACGGGACCGCAGGCGGTCAGCGCGGCGCCGGCCAGCGCCGCGCCGATGGCGATTCTCAACGACTTACCGAACACAGGCGTCCTTCTCACTCGTCGTCCGCGGCCGTTCGGCCACGGGCCGGCCGTCCATTTCCCGGCCCGGCTCATCCGTGCCGCACTCAGCCTAGGGACCTCATCGCACCGGATCGGCGAGGAACAGGGCCTCGACCAGATCGGTACACCATTTCAGCAGCTCCTGGTCGCGCAGCGGGCGGCCGCCCAGCGGAGCGGTCTTGGGCGCCGGCACCAGCAGCGTATTGGTCGCGGTCTTCAGGATGCTCTTCGGGTACAGCCGCTGCAGCCGCACGACGCGCGACTCGGGCAGCCGCACCGGGGAGAACCGGATGTGGTTGCCCTGCAGCGTCACGTCGGTCAGCCCGGCCGTGCGGGCCAGCACCCGGAACCGCGCCACCTCCAGCAGGTTCAGCACGGGCACCGGCGGCGGCCCGAAGCGGTCGTCGAGCTCGTCGCGGACGGCCGCGATCTCGTCGCCGTCCTGGATGCCGGCGATGCGGCGGTAGGCGTCCAGCCGCAGCCGCTCGCCGGGCACGTACTCGTGCGGGATGTGGGCGTCGACCGGCAGTTCCACCTTGACCTCGGGCGTCTCGGGCACGCCCTCGTCGCGCAACTCGCGCACGGCCTCACCGACCATGCGGACGTACAGGTCGAAGCCCACTCCGGCGATGTGCCCGGACTGTTCGATGCCGAGGACGTTGCCGGCGCCGCGGATCTCCAGGTCCTTCATCGCGACGTACATGCCGGCGCCCATCTCGGTGTGCTGGGCGATCGTGGCGAGCCGCTCGTGCGCGGTCTCGGTCAGCGGCGCCTCGGGCGGGTACAGGAAGTAGGCGTACGCACGCTCGCGCCCGCGCCCGACCCGGCCGCGGAGCTGGTGGAGCTGCGACAGGCCGTACATGTCGGCGCGGTCGACGATGAGGGTGTTGGCGTTCGGGATGTCCAGGCCGCTCTCGACGATCGTGGTGGCGACGAGGACGTCGTACTCCTTCTCCCAGAAGTCCACCATGATCTTTTCGAGCTGGTGCTCGTTCATCTGGCCGTGTGCGACCGCGACCCGCGCCTCCGGCACCAGGTTGGCGATGTTCGCCGCGACCTTGTCGATCGAGTGCACCCGGTTGTGCACGAAGAAGACCTGGCCCTCGCGCAGGAGTTCGCGGCGGATCGCCGCGGCGATCTGCTTGTCGTCGTACGGGCCGACGAACGTCAGGACCGGGTGCCGCTCCTCGGGCGGGGTGAGGATCGTCGACATCTCGCGGATGCCGGTCAGGCCCATCTCCAGGGTGCGCGGGATCGGCGTGGCCGACATGGCCAGCACGTCGACCTGGGTGCGCATCTCCTTCAGGCGTTCCTTGTGCTCGACGCCGAACCGCTGCTCCTCGTCGATGATGACCAGGCCCAGGCTCTTGAACCGGGTCTCCGGCGACAGCAGGCGGTGCGTGCCGATGACCAGGTCGACGGTGCCGTCGGCCAGGCCGCGCAGCGTCTCGGCGACCTCCCGGCCGGTCTGGAACCGGCTGATCGGCTTGACCACGACCGGGAACGCCGCGAACCGCTCGGTGAACGTCGACAGGTGCTGCTGCACCAGCAGGGTCGTCGGCACCAGCACCGCGACCTGCTTGCCGTCCTGGATCGCCTTGAACGCCGCGCGCACCGCGATCTCGGTCTTGCCGTAGCCGACGTCGCCGCAGATCAGCCGGTCCATCGGCACAGGCTTTTGCATGTCGGCCTTGACCTCGTCGATGGCGGCGAGCTGGTCGGGCGTCTCGACGTACGGGAAGGCGTCCTCCAGCTCGCGCTGCCACGGCGTGTCCGGCGCGAACGCGTGCCCCGGCGAGGCCTGGCGGGCCGAGTACAGCCGGATCAGCTCGCCGGCGATCTGCCGGACCGCCTTGCGCGCCCGGCCCTTCTGCTTCTGCCACTCGGCGCCGCCGAGCCGGTGCAGGCTCGGCGCCTCGCCGCCGACGTACCGGGTGACCTCGTCGAGCTGGTCGGTCGGCACGAACAGCCGGTCGCCCTTGGCGTACTCGATGATGAGGTACTCGCGGGTGGCGCCCTGCACGGTGCGGCTCGCCATCTCGACGTAGCGGCCGACGCCGTGCTGTTCGTGCACCACGTAGTCGCCGGGGGTGAGCCGCAGCGGGTCGACGCCGCCGCGCCGCCGCGACGGCATGCGCCGCATGTCCTTGGTCGACGCGCGCTGCCCGGACAGGTCGGTCTCGGTGAGCACGACCAGCTTGACCGCGTCCCACACGAAGCCGTGCTCCAGCATGCCGCAGGAGACGTTCACGACGGACGGCTCGGGCGGCTCCGGCAGTTCGGTGACCTTCGCGCCCAGGCCCTCCTCACGGACCACCTCGGCCAGCCGCTCGGCCGGTCCGTGCCCCTCGGTGACCAGCACGACCCGCCACTCGTCGTGCACCCAGCCCTTGACGTCGGCCATCACCCGCTGGGTGTCGCCGCGGTAGGACTCGGCGGCGCGCGCCCCGATGCGGATCGCACCCTCGGGCTCGCCGCCGCCCGGCCCCGGCTCGGCGGGGACCTCGGTGAGCTCGCCGGTGGCCGCGGAGTACTCGCGGCGGGTACGGGCGGGCGCGTCCGGCGCCGCGCTCGCGAACGGGGTGATCGTCCACCAGGCCAGGCCGCGGCCGCCGGCATGGCCGCGGACCTCGTCGATGGTTCGGTAGGCGGCGGCGCCCAGGTCGATCGGGGCCTCGCCGCCGGCCGCGGCGTTCACCCACGACGCCTCCAGGAACTCCCGGCTGGTGGCGACCAGCTCGGCCGCGCGGGTGCGGATGCGCTCAGGGTCGCACACGAGCACGGACGCGCCCTCCGGCAGGACGTCGAGCAGCAGCTCCATGCGGTCGGCGAGCACCGGCGCGAACGCCTCCATGCCCTCGACCGCCGAGCCGTCGGCGATCCGGTCGAGGACGTCGGCCAGCACCGGGTAGCTCGCCGCCAGCGCGCGGGCGCGCTCGCGCACCGAGGCGGTCAGCGGCAGCTCGCGGCACGGCGGCGCCCACAGGCCGTCCGGGGCGGCCTCCAGCGAGCGCTGGTCGGCCGCCTTGAAGTAGCGGACCTCCTCGACCTGGTCGCCCCAGAACTCCACCCGCAGCGGATGCTCCTCCGTCGGCGGGAACACGTCGAGGATGCCGCCGCGCACCGCGATCTCGCCGCGCTTCTCGACCAGGTCGGCGCGGTCGTACCCGGCGTCGACGAGGCGGCGGACGGCCTCGTCCAACTCCATCTCGTCGCCGGGGCGCAGCCGCACCGGCTCCAGGTCGCCGAGGCCGGCCACGATCGGCTGGAGCACGGCGCGGACCGGGGCGACCACGGCCTGCAGCGGTCCGGCCGCCGGGTCGCCGGGGTCGCCGTGGGCGAGGCGGCGCAGCACGGCCATGCGACGGCCGACGGTGTCGGAGCGCGGCGACAGCCGCTCGTGCGGCAGCGTCTCCCAGGCCGGGAACTCCGCGACGGCCGCCGGGTCGAGCAGGCTGGTCAGCGCCGCGGCGAGGTCTTCGGCCTCGCGGCCGGTCGCCGTGATCACCAGCACCGTGCGCCCGCGGGCGCGCGCGACGGCCGCGCCGAGCAGCGGGCGCAGCGCGGGCGGTGCTACGAGGTCCAGATGGGTTTCCCGGCCGCTCAGCGCCCCGGCGAGGGCCGGATCGGAAGCGGCGAGGTCGAGCAGTCCGGAAAGCGTCATCAGCTCATCAGGGTCAGGCAGCACGAAGACCCGGGAGCGATGCCGTCCCGGGGTATCCACCCTACGCGCCTTCCCCTACCACATGCCCCGGTGTCACGACGGAGCGGGCGCGGCCGAACGCGCCACCTGGGCGGACGGCGGCGAGCGGCCGGACAACACGGGCAAAGTCGAATGCGAGGACCCAGTGCTATTAGACGACTACGCTCCGGAGTTATGACCGACCTGCGAACGCCACCGGCCCACGACGGTGATCTCTTCCACCGCCGCGTTCGCGCGTACGCCCACGACCGGCCCTTCCGGCGGCTGCACATCCTCGACGCGGGCTGCGGCCGGGCCACCGGCCTCCATCTCGGCGACCTGGGCGACGCCGGCGCGGCCGGCCACCGCGTGACGGGCGTGGACGTCGACCTGCCCGAGGTGCGGGCCCGCACCCAGGCCCGCACCGACCTGGACGAGTGGCACCTGGGCGACCTGCGCACGGTCCCCATGCCGCCGCGGGTCTACGACGTCGTCCACGCCCCGCACCTGATCGAGCGGATCGCCCACGCCGAGCTGGTCCTCGACCGGTTCGTCGCGGCGCTGCGGCCCGGCGGGATGATGCTGCTGCGGTTCCGCGACCGCGACAGCGCGTTCGGCTACCTCGACCGCACGGCGCCCCGCTGGCTCCGAACCCTGCTGTGGCAGGGCGAGCCGCCGCCGGCCGCGTACGAGCGGGTGGCGTCGCTGGACGGCATGCGGGGCTACTGCATGATGCGCGGCCTGATCGTCGCCGAGGAGTACACCTCCGGCGACACGGTCGCCGCGGCCGGGCGGGCGGCGCAACTGCTGTGCCGGGCGGTCGCCGCGCTGTCCCGCGACCGGCTGACCGCGGCGCACAGCGAGGTGACGATGGTGATCCGCAAGCCGGAGAATCGCTTCGCGCGCATCATCTGAGGTGCCGGACGCAGCGCGTAGAGTTCAAATAGTCCACGGCCTGAGACACGATCGGAGCCTGCGGTGACCACCGATGCCGGCGAGTTGCGCGATCTGCCGAGCCTCACGCCCGGCCCGGCCGAGCTGGCCGACCTCGAACTCCTGCTGAACGGCGCGTTCCGCCCGCTCCGCGGTTTCCTGGGCGCGGTCGACGCCGCCACGGTCGCCGCCGCCGGGCGGCTGGCGGACGGCACGCCCTGGCCCGCCCCGGTGACCCTCGCCGTCCCCGAAGACCTGACCAAGGAGGAGCGCCTCCTGCTGTCCGATCCGGAGGGCGTTCCGCTGGCCGTCCTGCAGGTCACCGAGACATGGCAGGACTCCTCGGCCGCGCCCGGCTTTCCCGAGGGCGACCCGTTGCGCGCCTCGGGTGCGGGCTCCTGGCGGGCAGCCGGCCCGGTGACGCCGCTCGGCGCGCCCGAACACGGTCCGTTCCGGCGGCTCCGCCGGCATCCCAGCGACGTGCGCGCCGAGCTTGCCGGCGCGACCACGCTCGCCGTCGCCACCCGCGCCCCGCTGCACCGGCGCCATCTCGGGCAGGTACGCCAGCTCGCCGAGAAGCTCGGCGCCCGGCTCCTGCTGCTCCCGCTCATCGGCGAAAGCCACGACGACGCCCTGGTGCGGGCACTGCTCGCCGCGCGCCGCGAGCTGCCGGGCGACACCCTGGTCGTGCCGGTGCCCCTGATCGAGCGGCCACGCGACACGCTGCTGGCCGCGCACGTCGCCGCCGCGTACGGCGCCACGCACTTCTTCGCCGACGGCCCCGAGGCCGGCGGCGAGGCGCCGATCGAGTTCGCGGCGCCGGAGCCGTGGGGCTACGACCACAGCGTCGAGGTGTGGCGCCCGCTCTCGAAGATCGACCCGGACCACGTGCGCCCGGAGCCCACCGAGGCCGAGCTCGCCGCGATGCTCGACCGCGGCGAGAAGATCCCCGACTGGTTCACGCTGCCCGCGGTCGCCGAGGAGCTGCGCCGCGCGCACCCGCCGCGGCACGGGCGCGGCCTCACGGTCTTCTTCACGGGGCTGAGCGGCTCGGGCAAGTCGACGATCGCGCGGGGCCTGGCCGACGCGCTGGTCGAGCGCGGCGGCCGCACGGTCACGCTCCTCGACGGCGACGTCGTGCGCCGGCTGCTGTCGGCCGGGCTGACCTTCTCCCGCGACGACCGCGACCTCAACATCCGCCGCATCGGGTACGTCGCGGCCGAGATCACCCGGCACGGCGGGGTGGCGATCTGCGCGCCGATCGCGCCGTACGCGGCGACCCGCGCCGAGGTGCGCCGCATGGTGGGCGCGGTGGGCGACTTCGTGCTCGTGCACGTGGCGACGCCGCTGGCCGAGTGCGAGCGCCGCGACCGCAAGGGCCTGTACGCCAAGGCGCGGGCCGGCCTGATCCCGGAGTTCACCGGGATCTCCGATCCCTACGAGGCGCCCGTGGACGCCGACCTGACGATCGACACCACCGGCCTGACACCGGACGAGGCGGTCCAGCGCGTGCTCGGCCATCTCGTCGCGGGCGGCTGGGTGCGCCCAGAGTAAGCATTCGATCACTTTTCGCATAGGACTTCCTGACCTGGCAGCCTCCGGGAGTCACCGTCTAATCTGTTGTCCGACTTTCCCGACTTAATGGGTAGGGCATACAGATGAACTTCGATTACCAGATGGCGGTCGGATCGTTCCTTGTAGCGATCGTCGTCGGTCTGACCGGGATGGGGGGCGGTGCCCTGATGACCCCGATGCTGACGGTGTTCTTCGGTGTGCCCCCGCTCACCGCCGTCTCCAGCGACCTCGTCGCCGCCGCGGTCATGAAGCCGGTCGGCAGCCTCGTGCACCTGCGCCGCGGCACCGTCGACCTGCGCCTCGCCGGCTGGCTCTGCGCCGGCTCGGTGCCCGCGGCGTTCAGCGGCGTGATGGTCGCCCGCGCGCTCGGCCATGGCTCGCAGGTCGAGCACGTAATCGGCACCGCCATGGGCATCGCCCTGATCGTCGCCGCCGCCGGCCTCGCCGTCCGCGGCTACCTCACCATGGCCGCGCGCTCGCCGCGCCGCGCCGTCCGCCGCACGGCCGCGGGCGCCCTCGAATCGCCCTGCTCCGACGCCCCGCACGCGCCGGGCGACGAGCCGCGGATCCGCGTCCGCACGGTGCCCACCCTCGTGATCGGCGCCGCCGGCGGCCTGATCGTCGGGATGACGTCCGTGGGCTCCGGCTCCCTGATCATCGTCGCGCTGCTCGCGCTCTACCCCGCGCTCAAGGCGAACAAGCTCGTCGGCACCGACATGCTGCAGGCGGTGCCGCTGGTCTGGTCGGCCGCGCTCGGCCACATCCTGTTCGGCGACTTCAAGCTGTCGATCACCCTCGCGCTGCTGGCCGGCTCGATCCCCGGCGTCTACGTCGGCTCGCTCGTCTCGTCGCGCGCGCCCGGCGGCCCGATCCGGTGGACGCTGGCGTTCGTGCTGCTCGCCTCGGCGCTGAAGATGTTCGACGTGGACGCCGCCGCCATGGCGTGGACGCTGGTCGCCACGCTCCTTGGCGGCACGCTGGTCTGGATGGCGCTGCGCATGGGCAACGGCCTGCGCCCGCTCGCCGTCCTCGGACGCGAACCGCGCAAGGCCGCGATCCGCGCCGAGGACGGCTGATCCCAGCCCGTGTTCGCCCGCCGGAAGCCTCGATGATCACCGACCGTAGCATCACCAGCCGGAAAGTTTAACGTTCGCCCAAGACACACCATAGTTGCGGTAAAGTGCCGACGATCCGGACCCCGCCATCGGTGGTCCGACCGGTCCTGAAGACCAGGGGGCGGCGTGCTCCGCGCACTTGTCGAGTGTCTTTGGCCGTCCGGGGACGAGTCCAGCGAGTGGCCGATCAAGGTCACCTCCGGCACGGTTCCCGCGGGCCACCGCGTCGTCGAGCGCTACGCCGTCGTGCCCGGCCCCGGCCGGCCCCGCTTCCTGGTGCCCCTGGCCGGACGCGCCGCCGCGGCCGGCAGCCTCACGCGCTACAACGCGCTGCGGTCGGCCAAGGTCCGCGCGCCGCGCGCGATCCTGGGCGCCGCGTTCCGCACGGGAGTCGCGCCGGCCCTGCTCCGCCACCGGCTGCTCGTCTGCGTGCCCGCCGGCCTCCCCGAGCCGGAGCTCGGCGACCACCTGCTGAGCGCGCACCTGGGGCGCGTGCTCGGCGTGCCCGAGCTGGCCATGGGCGTCGGCGTGCACCCGCCCGACCCGAACCTCAAGCCGACGTTGCAGCTCTTCGGCCCCGACGGCGCGCCAGTCGGCTACGCCAAGGTCGGCTGGAGCCCCGCCACCCGCGAGATGACACGGCGCGAGGCCGGTGCCGTCGCCGCGGCCGGCGACGGTCCGGGCGTGCCCGGCTGCCCAGGCGGCCGGATCCGCGTTCCCAGGCTGCTGCACCACGGTCCCTGGCGTGATCGCGACATCACGGTGACCGCGCCACTGCCGCCGGCGATCAGGCGCCATCGCGACGTGGACGCGCCGCCGCCCCTGCCGTACGACGACGCCTTCTTCGCCGCCCACGTGGCGAAGCTGGTCGACGCGGACTTCTGGCACGCTCTGCGCGGCGAGGTCGCCGTACTGGCCGCCGACGCCGGCGAACGACGGCTCGCCGGCCTGATCGCCGCACGCTGCGACGCCGTCGAGCGTGACCACGGCGACGTACCGCTGCGGGTCGCCCGGTGGCACGGCGACTGGGTGCCGTGGAACATCGGCCGCCACGGCGGCGTGCTGTACGCCTGGGACTGGGAGCACAGCGCGCCCGGCGTGCCCGTGGGCTTCGACCTGCTGCACTGGCGGTTCCAGGTCGCGCTGGTGCTTCGGGGGCGCCCGCTGGCCGACGCGGTCGCCGCCGTGCGCACGGCCGCCACGACGGAGCTGAAGGATGTGCGGCCCGAGCATCGCGCGCTCGTTGCCGATCTGTATCTGCTGGAGATGTTCATGCGGACGTACCACCTCAAGCGGCTCGGCGGCGGCTGGAACGCCTCGATCCATCCAGCGATGCTCGACGTCCTGGAGACGATGTGAAGGTCCTGCTGGTCTGCTCGGCCGGCGGCCACCTCACCCAGCTCTACCGGCTCAAACCCTGGTGGTCCGAGCACGAGCGGATGTGGGTGACGTTCGAGAAGGCCGACGCCTGCTCGCTGCTCGCGGACGAGCAGGTCACCTGGGCGTTCCACCCGACGACCCGCAACATCCCCAACCTCGTGCGCAACCTGGTGCTGGCGCTGCGGCTGCTGCCGAAGTACCGGCCCGACGTGATCGTCAGCTCTGGCGCGGGCGTGGCGCTGCCGTTCTTCGTGCTCGGCAAGCTGCTGCGCCGGCGCACGGTCTACCTGGAGGTCTACGACCGCATCGACTCCGGCACGCTGACCGGCCGCCTCGTCTACCCGATCGCGGACCTGTTCCTGCTCCAGTGGGACGAGCAGCGCCGCCGCTACCCGAAGGGAACCGTCGTGGGGCAGCTTCTGTGACCGCCGATCCGGCCGCCGCGCCGCTGGTGTTCGTCACCGTCGGCACCGACCACCACCGCTTCGACCGCCTGATGGACTGGATGGAACAGTGGCTGGCCGCGGGCCGCGCCGTCCGCTGCGTCGTGCAGCACGGCACCGCGCGGCCGCCCGCCGGCGCCGAGTGCCATGAGTTCCTGCCGCACGACCGGATGACGGCCCTGTTCGCGGCGGCGACCGCCGTCGTGTGCCAGGGCGGCCCGGGTTCGATCACGGAGAGCCGGCAGTCCGGCCGACTGCCGATCGTCGTCCCGCGCGTCGCCGACCGGCGCGAGGTGGTTGACGACCACCAGGTGCGCTTCTCGCGGCACCTCGCCACGCTCGGCAAGATCGCGCTGGCCGAGACGCCCGACGCCCTGCACGCGCACCTGGACCGGGCGCTGGCCGATCCGGACGCCTACGCCGTGCACGACGGCGCCCACGCCGCCGCGCCGGTCGTCGCGCGGTTCGGGCAGCTGGTCGAAGAACTCGTGCGCGCTCCGCGGGGGCGGCTCCGCCGCCGCTCCTACCTGCCCGGCGGGTTGAGGTAGGGAGTCTTGCCGACCGCCGCGTAGGAGGCCAGCATCCCCGGGCCGCTGTCGATCTGCAGCCCGCACCCCTCGCCGGCATCGAAACGGATCAGGCCCGCGATGTTGGGATACTTCTGCTTCAGCACCGTCGGGATGGGGCGGTACCACTCCTGGGCGCGCCCCGGATCCGCGGGATCGTACTGGGTGCCGTACTCGGGCAGGATGAACGGCTTCTTGGCGAACCCCTTGCTCACCAGGAACCGGTAGGTCGGCCCCACCTTCTCGTCGAAGGTGTGCCAGGCCGTCTTGTGGCAGGCATAGAAGTTGTAGGGGTCCCAGCCGACCCAGTCGACGTAGGCGTCGCCCGGGTAGGAGTTCAGCATCCGCTGCGGGTTGTCGCCGCTCATCGCGCCGGTGACCACCCAGACCCAGATCACGTTCCTGACGCCGAGCTGCTGGAAGACGTCGTGGACGTGCCGTGCCGCCGCGACGTACTCGGCCTCGGTGCCCTTGAGGTCGCCCTTGGTGATGTGGCGGTCCATCTCGGGGTCGAAGGACATGAAGACCTTCTTGCCGTACGCGCGGACGCGTTCGGCGACCGGCCGGATGACGGACTTGTCGTAGGCGCCGGCGGCGATGTCGCGCCACTTGTAGGCCTGCTTCTTCTGGTAGAGCTTGCTCTCCCAGGCGAAGAAGAGCATCCGCGACCGTCCCAGCGCGCGCTCCGACGCGTCCGGGAACCGGCCGGGGCCGGGCCCGGTGGACCAGTCGTGAAAGCGCAGGACGATGTCGAAGCGGCGGCCGACCTGTTTCTCCAGATCGGTCACCGCTGTCGTGGGCGTACGCCCCTGCAGGCTGTAGATGCCCCACCAGGCACCGCACCGGGGCACCAGCAGCCGGTCGACCCCGCAGTGCCCGGAGGCCTTCTGGATGCGGCTCGCCGCGACCTCCTCGGGTCCGGCCACCGCGGGACCTCCGGCCGAGGCGCCGGTCGACGGCCTGCCGCCGTGGTTCCGGCCGTCTCCGCCGCCGGTCGTTCCGCAGGCCGCCAGGGCCGCAGCCCCGGCGAGCGCCACGGCCGACGCGATGACGCGCCCGCTGATCGCGTCGAGATTCACGCGTTCCCCTAACGTCGTCTTTCGTCTGCGCGCCCGGCCCGGTGCGTCCCGGCCGCCCTGCCCCGGCCACAGCCGCGATCGGGGGACCACCTGGCGGGCGGTCCCCCGATCACCGTACGGCAGGAGCCGGTTCACGGCTCACGACTCGCGCGGGCCGCGTTCCGGGCTCAGGGGCAGAACCGGCCGAAGCCGCCCAGCCACTGGTAGCCGCCATCGACCCACGAACCGCGGTTCAGGTCACCGCCGGCCCACATACAGCCGTGGGAATCCTTGACCAGCGCCCACACGCCGTTGCCGGCGCGGGAGGCCATGCTGGGCCACCAGTTCGGCAGGTACTCGCCGGTCTTGGCGTCCCAGGCGCCGATCATGTTGAGCTGGTGGACATTGGAGTAGCCGCCGGTCTTCGGGTCCGGGTAGGTGGAGGCGCCGTTGTAGATGAAGTCGAAGCCGTGCGAGCCGGCGTAGACGACACCGTTGATCTCCACGGACGACTGGAAGTCGCCGCCCTGCCGGCCGATGTTGCCGATGATCTTGTGAGAGAAGTCGCGGGTGTAGGCCTGGAAGTCGTGCTCCGCACCGCCCAGCCACACCACGTCGCCGGTCTCCAGTACCGTCTGCCGGTAGTTGTCGCCCGCCTTGTTGATGCTGGGGGTCCAGCTCTGGTCGTCGACACCGGAGACGTGCCCGCCCGGTGACGCCGTGCTGACCACCGTGAAGTTGTGGGCGACGACGTCCTTGCTCTTGCCCATGTGCTCGAAGCGGCCGCCGAAGTAGACCCGGTCGCCCTCCGGGCTGGCGTCCAGCGCGTACACGCCGCCGTCGAAGAACGGGTTCCAGGTGGTGTCGGGCGTGCCGTCGGTCAGCTTGACGCGGGCGGCGTCGCCGACCCAGAACGGCGACTTGTCGATCGTCGTGCCGCCCTTGATGTGGTCGTACGTGCCGCCGACGTAGAGCCAGCCGTCCTGGATGTCCAGCGCCCGGCCCCGGGGGGCGGCGTTCGACCTGATCAGGCTGGCCTTCCAGGTGGACAGCGGCGCCCCGGTGGTCAGGTCGAGCGCGGCCAGGCCGGCCGTGTTCGCGGCGCCGCCGGCGTTGGTGAAGTCACCGGCGACGAAGAGCTTCTGGCCGTCGCTCTTGATCGACCAGACCTCGCCGTCGAGCTTGGGCCGGAAGGCGGACTTCCACTCGCCGGTCGACGTGTCGAACGCCGCCAGGTAGGACTGGTCGATCCGCTCGCCCGGCCCCGGGTTGGCGCCCTTCTGCACGTACTTGAACTCGCCGCCGACGTAGAGGGTGTCGCCGACCACGTCGAGGGCGTGCACCTCGATGTGGTTCTCGCCGCTGAGGCCGCTGACCACGCCGGTGACGCCCCAGGGGCTGGGCGAGGTCCTGCTGCTGAGCAGCTTCGGGTGCACCGGAGCCGGCGTGCTGCCCGCGGCGGTGAGCTTCGGGCGGATCCAGACCTGGGTGAAGGGGACCGTGGTCGCCTTGGAGCTGTTCTTCCAGAGGTAGCTGGTCGAACTGGTGGAGCCCAGGGTGACGTAGCTGCCGTACGCGAACCCCTTCTTCCAGGCGTTGTTCTTGCTCTTTGTGGTGGTCAGCCGGTTGTACGGCTTGAGCACCGAGTCGTGGGAGATGTCGGAGGTGTAACCGCCGCTGTAGGAGGTGCCGTCGAAGGACGCGGACGCGAGCGGCAGGCCGCCGTCGAAGGTCCATGACCAGCTCGGCAGGTTCGCGAAGTCGAGGCGGACGTCCTGCCACGTGGTGCCGGCGCTGTTCTCGGCCCGGCGCAGCCGGACCTCGTCGATCTTCTGGCCGTCGTAGAGGGCGTTGATGGTGTCACCGGGCACCGTCGCCGGCGCGAAGGCGTCCGGCCCGGTCGGGTAGGTGCGCACCTTCGCCGCGCCGCCCTGGCCGGGGTAGGCGAACGTCCAGCCCTCGCGGCCGCGGCCGACCAGCACCCAGCCGCCGCCGTCGGTGGTCATGTCGCAGTAGAACTGCTGCGCGCTGCTGAGCCACGGGGTCTTCAGCCAGTACAGTCCGGTCGCGCTGTTCGGGTAGGACTGCTTGATCGCCCAGCAGGACAATGCGGCGGACTTGGACGTCGAGCCGTCCGGCGGGCCCGCGTTGGCCGAGTCGGGAAGCGTCACGATGCCGACGGTGGCGATCAGGGCGACCGCGCCGGCGACCACGGACGCACTTCGTACGCTCAGACGAAATGCCATGAACTCTCCCGCGGAGGAAGCGGCGAGCATGAGAGGCTCGGGGGGATGAAAATCTGCGGCACAGAAGAGGCTTCGCAGGACGTGGCAAAGTTAGTGCAGCGGAAGACGGAAGTCAACACGACTAAAGAGATTCGCCATTCTCAGAATTCCCAGGTATCGATCTGGAAAATCATGGCGGCGGCGGTAAACCAGAGGGGTCGCTCGCGCGTCTCGGCACCGCGACGCGGGGCGCGCGGCCGCCGCTCGCCGGCCGACCTTACCCCACGTCACACGGGCGAGTCGATCAGGCGGACCAGTCGTACTCCTCGCCGAGCAGCTCGAAGAGTGCCTTGTTGTGCGGCCGGTAGAAATCGGTGAGTTCCGCCTTCGTGCGCTCGTTCATCGGCGGCGCCGGCAGGTGATTGTGGCGTCGCACCGTCCGGAGCGGGTGCGCCGGCAATCCGAGGAATTCGGCCACCCGGTCGACGGCCGCCTGCTCGTCCCGATAGAGATCTTCGGCCGCCATGATGAGAAACCGCTCGCGGGGGAACACCGAGAACCAGTGCTCCAGCTGCGGCCGGTAGACGCCGCGGTCGCGGTAGCTGTAGAAGTCGTGCGCGCGGCTGTAGTAGAGGGGGTCGGCGGCCATCTTCTTCCGCTCGCCGCGCAGCCGCTCCGGCTCAGCGGCGAGGGCCTCCTCGAAGGACAGGTGCTCCACCCCCGCACCGACCCGCTCCCAGTAGTGGGAGTAGGCCCGCTTCACCGGGTCCCGCAGGGTCACGATGATCTTCACGTCGGGGGTGCGGGCACGCACGCGCTCGGGAACCGGCGGGTAGTACATGTAATATGGACAAGCCTCACCCGTGACCGGCCGCACCGAGTGTTGCGCCTCGAGCCGGTCGAGCTGCCGCTCCGTGGCGAAGTGCGACCGGTACCAGCGGTCTCCCCGCGCGTAGTTGACATAGTAGTACCAGGGGCTTTTCAGGCCCCGGGAGGCCGGGAACATCGGCAGCACCAGCGGATGCTGGATGAGGTAGTTCCACAGCGAGGTCGTCCCCCCGCGCTTGGTACCGATGATGAGGAAGTCCGGCAGGTGCCGCCGGTCGGCCGTGCGCATAGCGTACGCGCGCGTCGCCGCGTTCGCCACGTCCTTCACCCAGCGCGGTGAGCGGTCCTTGACCCGCGCGACGATTCCCGTGGACACGTCATCTCCTCCTGATCCGTTCACTGCGACCGGCGTCCGCGCCGCGAGGGCAGCGCCTCTAGGATCACGTCCATCCGGAGCGTCGTGCGCCGCCGCCACAGCACCGCCGCGTACCCGCAGCCGGCGATGAGCGCGTACGCGACGACGACGACCATGCTCGTCCCCAGGGCCGCGCGCATCACCACGCCCAGCACGCCGAACCACACAACCACCCAGCCGGCGACCGGCGCCAGCATCCGGGTCTTGAGGCGCAGCCCCAGAAGGTAGCGGACCTGCACGGCCGCGAGAAGGTTGTCCACGAGCATCGAGGTCCCCCACGCCACGGCGGCGCCGATGATGCCGAACGGCGGCACCAGGAGCAGGTGCAGCACCACCATCACGACGACGACGATCGCCTTGTCGAGCAGGTTCCACGAGCTCTTGCCGCCCATGAGCAGCACCGTCTGCACGTTGCCCGCCGCGAGTACGAGCGCCATGGCGCACGCCAGGATCGCCATCGCGCCGGCGCCGCCGGCGAAGTCCTTGCCGAAGAGGGTCAGGACGAACGGCCCGAAGACCGCGAGGGCGATGTACAGCGGCCACGACGCGGCGACGACCCACCCGGTGGCGACCGCGTTGAGATCCTCGGCCTCGGTCGTCTCCCCCCGCGCCAGCAGGCCGGCGATCTGCGGGGCGACGGCGATGCGGGTCGCTGCCAGCACGAGCGTCCCGGTCGTGATGAACCGGCTGGCGGTGGCGTAGATGCCGGCGTCATGGGTGGAGACCATCGCGCTGACCAGCGGGACGCCGAGCCAGACGACGGTGATCTCGAACATCGCCGCGACGCCGCGCATGCTCGCGAAGGCCCACAGTTCACGTACGGCGGAGCGCTCTCCGGGCTCGGGCGGCACGGCCGGGACGGCCCGCGGACCGCGCTGCCGCGCCTCGGCGCGCCGCACCGACCGCAGGAGGATGACCAGTGCCGCGACGAAGGTCAGGCCGATCGGCAGCGACCAGGCGATCATGACCGCTCCGGCGCCGTACCCGAGCGCGGCGACGGCGATGACCAGAACCGGCCGCGCGACCGGGGTGACGATGTTCGCCTGCACGGAGAACGCGGTGAGGTTGCCCAGGCCGCGGGTGCCGGCGAGGGTGACGTTCCGCGCCGCGGAGACGATGAGGAACGGCGCGCAGACGCGCAGCAGGAACACCGCGTCGCCGTGGTGCGCCCGGTCGACGAGCAGGTCCGCCAGCGCCGGCGCCGCGGCGAAGATCGCCAGGCCGGCCAGGGCCCCCGCCGCCAGCACGGGGATCAGCGCGGCCACGAGCACTCGGCGCAGCTCCCGGTGCCGCCCGAGGGCGCGAAGGCGTCCGCCGCTGCGGACGACGCCGGTGTCGGCTCCCAGCTCGGTGACCTCCGTCAAGATCATGAAGAGCGCGACGACCGTGAAGAAGACGCCGGTCCGCGCCGGTCCGAGCACACGGGCGACGACGACGGTCAGGGTGAACCCGGCCGCCGCTGCCACGACCGAGCCGAGCAGCCCGACCAGGCCCCCGCGGGCGAACTCGCGGACCTGGGTGCGGTGCGTCGCGGTGACCTGCCCGGTGTCCTCGACGCGGCTGGTCATCTGGTCTCCCTTCCCGGCAAGGGCAGCGGCGCGGTGAGGTCGGCGGGCCCGGTGCCCGCCGGTTCCCGCCGGACGTGGGCCGCCAGGGCCGGGGATCCGAGGCGGACGACGGGAGCGGGGCGCGGCCGTACGGCGGGCGCCGCCGGCGGGGAGGCGGTGGCCGGGCCGGCGGACGCCTCACGGAACACGAGCGCCGCGGCCACGAAGATCACGACCAGCTGGGAGCCGTCCAGCCCGTAATAGAAGATCATGATGCCGGCCATCACGGGGACGACGTGCAACCACAGCGCCGCGCCGGGCGCGGCGCGAGTGCGCAGCGCCAGCAGCCATAGCCAGCCGCAGAACAGCACGAGGGCCACGAAGCCGAACGAGAACATGATGTTCCAGACCTGGCCCTGCGTGCCGTCCGAGATGGGAAGGGTACGGGACGGGCGGGGCGCGCCGTAGCCGACCAGCGGCGACCGGAGCGTCCGCTCGAAGGTCTCGCGGTAGACCGTCGTCCGGCCCGCGTTGGTGGAACTGTACTGCGTCCGGCTGCCGATGTTCTGCCCCACCCCCAGCGCCGACGCCGCGGCGAGGCCGATCAGCAGGAGGCTCAGCACCGCCGCCAGCCACTTGACCTGCCCGCGGGCCCCGAACCGCACCGCCGCGTACACGATGCCAACCCCGATGGCCAGGAACATCCCGCGGTTCAGGGTGCTGAAGGCCGGCACGAGCGAGGCCACCAGGAGCAGCACGACGCCGTTCCGCCGCCAGCGCGGCGCCGCGCTCCGCACGTAGAGGATCACGAACGGGACGAGCAGGGCGTAGTGGCTGCCCCACGCGTTGGTGTACGGGAACGGGGCGCTGGGCCGGTTGTAGGCGTGCGGAGCCCCCCACGGGTGCTGCACCTCGGCGAACCTCGGGTGCACCAGCTGGGACACATACTCGTTCCCGGCGATGGACTTGGGCAGGAGGAGCTCCATGGGCGTGTGGATCGCGCCGTCCGGGAGGAGCACCCCCAGATAGCCGCCGACGACCACCCACACCCAGAACAGGGCCATGAGCGCGATCGCCCGCGACAGCGGCAGCGCGCGCCGCGAGCAGTTGTAGACGTAGACGACGAAGACGGTGGCCGCGGCGTAGTTGCCGAAGCGGAAGACGAACCCGATCACGCGCCCGGCCGTGTCGAGCTGGGAGGCCGCCACCACCGTCCAGATCAGGAACAGCAGCCACAGCCCGAACCCGCGCGGCACCCGGAGGCCGCCCCGCAGCAGGAGCACGCCCAGCATCGGCACGGCCGCGAGGCAGACGGCGAACCCGCCGAAGCCGAGTACCCACAGCAGCGGGAAGCCCACGAACATGGCCGTGAGCGGCCAGGTGGGGAGGTCCTGCCCCCAGGGCGCCGCGTCCTCCGCCGGCGCGGGCGGCTCGGGCGTGTTCCGGGCGGCGTGCGCGAGGCTCATGACACCGGCGCGCGGAAGGTGCCGGAGGCGTGGCGGGTACGGCCGGCGGGGCCCGGACGGCGGACGGGACGACCCATCGTGTACGTGTCGATGATGACGGCTCCCTACACTGGCCCATTGCCGCGTCTCCCGTACCGGCCGTTCTCCAGCGCGCCCACCGGAGAGACGCCGCAGCGGTGGGAGGAGTTTACTAGCGCCGGATCCGTGCCCTACCTTCTCAGGGATCGAGTCAGAGGACCGAGAGGCAGGATGTCCATCCGCTTGTATCGCCGTCTGTATCGCGTACCCGCGGCGGTCCTCGCCATGTCCTTCGCCCTCCTCCCGGCGGCCGGGGCGGCCCGGGCGGGCACCCCGCCGCCGGAGCCGGTCGACGCCCAGATCATCGGCATCGTCACCGATCCGCGCATCGACAACGCCAGCGGGCTGGCGACCAGCGCCGACGGCCGCGTCCTGTACACGCACCAGGACGCCGGCCGCTCCACGGACGTGTTCGCGCTGGACGAGAGCGGCAAGGTGCGGTACACGATCAAGCTGCCCGCCGGCACGAACGACGACTGGGAGGACATGAACGCCGTCTCCGTCCGAGACGGCGGGCGGGCCCTGTTCATGGGCGACATCGGCGACGCGCTCGCCGTCCGCACCGCCACGCACGAGGGCGGCCGCCGGGAGTACCGGCTGTTCCGGTTCGACGAGCCCCCGTCCGACAGCACCGGCCAGGTGACCGCGACGGGCCTGCGCGCCTACCGCCTGCGGTACGCCGACGACATGCCCGGGCGCAACGCCGAGACGCTGCTCATCCAGCCCGGCACCGGTCGGGTCTTCGTGGTCGACAAGACCCAGGACCTGCGGCACCCGACCTCGCTGTGGGCGGCCCCACCGACGCTGAGCACGCGCCGGATGAACGTGCTGTCGAAGGCGCTGACCCGGCTGCCGCTCAGCGGGGCGTCCGGGGGCGCGTTCTCCCCCACCGGCGACCGCCTCGTGATCCGCAACCGCGACACCGCCTTCGTCTGGTGGATCGACGGCGGTGACGTCGTCGCCTCGCTCGCGAAGCAGCCCACGCGGGTCCCGCTGCCGATGCAGCGCCAGGGCGAGGGCGTGTGCTTCACGCCGGACGGCCACTCCCTGCTGATCAACTCCGAGGGCACGTCGCAGCCCATGTGGATGGTTCCGCTCCCGCGTGCGGTCGACGCCGCGGCGCTGCCGGCGGCGCCGCGGGCCGCCGCCGTCTCGAACGGCCGCACCACGCTGATCGCGACCGCCATCAGCGGCGGCGCGCTTCTCGTCGCGCTGGTGCTGATCGGCGCGCACCTCCTCCGCCGTTCCTGACGCCCGGCCGCGTTAGGCGATCTCGTTCGGTAACCGCACGCCATGCGGCACTCGGGGTATGTTGTGGCAGTTGCGTAGACCTTCGGGGAAAGGGCCACCCAGTCACATGGACGCGACGGTTGCAGGGGGATCGAAGGAGCTCGCCGACTATTTCGCGATGCTCAAGCGCCGATGGTGGGTGGTGGCCGCCGCCTCGGCCCTCGGCGTCGCGCTGGCGGCCGCCCTCGTCGTGGTCATGCCGAAGACCTACTCGTCCTTCGTGGTCGTCAACGTCACCCCGACGAACATCGACAGCGGCAGCCAGACCGGCAAGCAGCAGGACGTCAACCTGCAGACCGAGGCCCAGCGGGTGCAGTCCTTCGACGTGGCCGCCCGGGCGGCCCGGCTGCTGCGGACCACCCAGTCGCCGACCGACCTGGGCGCCTCCGTCTCGGTCGACGTGCCGAACAACTCGACGGTCATGTACATCAACGTCGACGCCCCCACCGCGCAGGCCGCCCGCGACCGCGCCCACGCCTTCGCCCAGGCGTACCTCGACGCCCGCCGGGACCAGGCGACCAGCGCGCTCATGAGCCAGATCACCGCGCTCGAACGCCAGGTCAACACCCTGGCCAAGCGGCTACCGACGGTGACCGACAAGGTGCAGAAGAACCTCGTCATCTCGCAGATGCAGGCGTTGAACAACAAGACCTCCGATCTGCGCGTGCAGGCGGCGAACGTCAACCCGGGCGACATCATCACCGACGCGCGCCTGCCGACGTCGCCGTCGAATCCCAGCCTGATGATGTACCTGCCGAGCGGGCTGCTGGCCGGGTTGCTGATCGGCGTGGTCATCGCGATCCTGCTGGACCGTACCGACAAGCGGGTGCGCACCGCCCAGGACGTCGAGCGGATCCTCGACCTGCCCGTGCTGCTCGACGTCCCGGCCAAACGCGGCCGTGACGCCCTGGGCCTGCTGCCGGCCCGCAGCCGCACCGGGCAGAGCTTTCACGAGCTGGCGCACGTCCTGTCCGCCACGCTCGGGCATGGCAACCACGTGCTGCTGGTCACCGGAGCGTCACCGGGCCGGGGCGGCGGCGTCGTGGCCGCCAACCTCGCCGCGGCGCTGGCCCGCACCGGCTCGAACGCGCTGCTGGTCTGCGCCGACCTGCACGCGTCGGTGGCCGGGGACCTGCTCGGCATGCAGGAGGGGCCGGGGCTGTCCGAGCTGCTGCTGGGCTGGGCGAACCTGCGCGACGTGGTCCGCCGGACGCACGGGACGCCGACGCTGAGCTGCATCACCGCCGGCGGGAGCGCCGACTCGGCGGCCGAGCTCGTCCAGCGCGAGCAGATGGCGCGGCTGATCGGCTCGCTGCGTGAGAAGCTGCGGTTCACGGTCATCGAGGCGCCCTCGACCGAGCTGGGCGCCGACGCCCAGGCGCTCGCGGACCTGGCGGACGCCGCGCTCGTGGTCGTCGAGACGCCCCGGGCCCGCTACGACCAGGTACGCGACGGCGTCCGGCGGATCGACCGGATGGGCGCCGCGGTCATGGGCGCCGTCGTCCTGCCCACCCAGGACGGCCACCTGCCGCCGACGCCACCCGCGCCGTCCCTGCCGGCCCACGCGCCGGCCCACTTCCCCAAGGGCGACCGGCAGCGGGCGCTCAACGAACCGCCCACGGTCGTCGACATGGTGGGAGGCGCGGACGAGCAGCCACGGAAGGGCCGCCGGCACAAGCCCGATCCGCTGTCGGCGAGCGAGCGGGACCGTGAGCATGGGAAGGCCGCCGACGAGGTCGAGGGCAGCGCCGACGACACCGCGGTGCACCCCAAGGTGACCTGGACCTGACCGGCCCCCGCCGTGCGCCCCCGCCCGCCCGTCCGTGCGGCGGGCGGCCGGGCGCCGCGCCCGTGCCGCGGCCATAGGGACGTTCTAGATGCCGCGGCCGCGCGCGTGCAGGGTGTCCAGCACCCGCTTGCCGGAGACGGCGCTGCTCGCCACCGCGAGCGCGAACGGAACGCGCCGCTCGCGCCAGTTCGCCCGCAGCGCACGGCCCGCCCAGCGGACGGCGTCGCGCCGCCGGCCGATCGTTGCGTACCCGAAGGCGATCTGCCCGTACACGCGGCCCGCGGCGGGCCGGGAGCGGCCGATGTCGGGGTAGCGGTCGAGGAACCAGCGCAGCGCCTCGACCTTCGTCTCCCACGCCTGGGCGTAGTAGGAAGTCCGGCCGAACAGCACCCGGACGTACGGATGGTCGACGTTCACGATCGGGTGGCGGCGGGCCGCGCGCAGCGCCAGGTCCCAGTCCTCGCCCTGGCCGCCCGGGATCGTCTCGTCCACCATCCCGATGTCGATGAGCGCCTCGCGCCGGGCGACGAACGTCGAGGAGTGCACGCTCATCACCCGGTCGCCGACCAGCTCGTCGTAGGTCACGCGGTCGCGCCCGGCGAGTCGGGGCACCTCACGGCCGTTCACGTCGACGACGATGCCGCAGCTGCTCAGCACGGCCCGCGGCTCGGCCGACAGCGCCGCCACCTGGGCGGCGAGCTTCCCCGGCAGCCACACGTCGTCGTCGTCGCAGGAGGCCACCAGATCGGTGTCGAGCGCGAGGATCCCGGTGTTACGGCTGCCGGCCAGCCCGGGCGTGCGGGCGTTGGCCATGACCTGGACGCGGTCACCGGCCAGGCTCCGGTCGGGCTCGGCCCGGTCGTAGACGACGACCACCCGGAGCGGCCCGCCGTACTCCTGCGCCAGCACCGACTCGAGCGCGGCGCGCAGCAGTTCCGGGCGGTTGTGAGTGGGGATGACGACACCGACAGACGGGAGCATGCGGCTAGCCTCGCACGGGAGGGCGCCCGCAGGCCGGGCTTTCCGGCTCATCGCGCCTCCATGATCATTCCGGCGCCCACGGTGTGGTTGGTGGCCTCGTCGATGAGGATGAACCCGCCGGTGGCGCGGTTGCGCGAGTAGTCGTCGGCGAACAGCGGCTGGGTGACCCGCAGGCTCACCCTGCCGATCTCGTTCAGCCGCAGCTGCCCGGCGTCTTCGTGCCGGTGCAGGGTGTTGACGTCCAGCCGGTAGTGCAGGTCCTTCACGAGCGCGCGGGCCGTACGCGTGGTGTGCTTGATGACCAGCTTGCCGCGCGGCGTCAGGGGGCGTTCGCCGGACATCCAGCAGACCATCGCGTCGATGTCCTGGGCGACCTGCGGCCGGTTGTGCGGCCGGCAGATCATGTCGCCCCGGGAGATGTCGATGTCGTCGTCGAGGAGCAGCGTCACCGACATCGGCGGGAAGGCCTCCTCGACCGGGCCGTCGGCGGTGTCGATGCGCCGGATCCGCGTGGTCAGCCCGGACGGCAGGTGCATGACCTCGTCGCCCGGCTTGAGCACCCCGCCGGCGACCTGGCCGGCGTAGCCGCGGTAGTCGTGCAGCGCCGGGTCGGTCGACTTGTGCGGGCGGATGACGTACTGCACGGGGAACCGCACGTCGATCAGGTTGCGGTCGGAGGCGATATGGACGTTCTCCAGGTGGTGCAGAAGCGACGGACCGTCGTACCAGGGCATGTTGGCCGACCGCTCGACGACGTTGTCGCCGTGCAGCGCGGAGATCGGGATGAACGTCAGGTCGGCGATCGCGAGCTTCGTGGCGAAGGAGGTGAACTCCTCCTTGATGCGCTCGAACGTGCCCTGGTCGTAGTCGACGAGGTCCATCTTGTTGACCGCGAGCACCAGGTGCGGGACGCGCAGCAGCGTGGCCAGGAACGCGTGCCGGCGCGACTGCTCCAGGATGCCCTTGCGCGCGTCGATCAGCACGATCGCCAGGTCGGCCGTTGACGCGCCGGTCACCATGTTCCGGGTGTACTGGATGTGCCCGGGAGTGTCGGCGATGATGAACTTGCGGCGCGGCGTGGCGAAGTAGCGGTAGGCCACGTCGATCGTGATGCCCTGCTCCCGCTCGGCGCGCAGGCCGTCGGTCAGCAGTGCGAGGTTGGTGTAGTCCTCGCCGCGTTCGCGGCTGGTGCGCTCGACCGTCTCGATCTGGTCCTCGAAGATCGACTTGGAGTCGTACAGCAGCCGCCCGATGAGCGTGGACTTGCCGTCGTCGACCGAGCCCGCGGTGGCGAACCGAAGGATGTCCATCAGAAGTAGCCCTCCCGCTTGCGGTCCTCCATGGCGGCCTCGCTGATGCGGTCGTCGGCGCGGGTCTGGCCGCGCTCGGTGATGCGGGTCGCGGCGATCTCGGCGATGACCTCGTCCAGCGTCGCGGCCGTCGACTCGATCGCGCCGGTGCAGCTCATGTCGCCGACGGTGCGGTACCGGACGGTGGCCTCGAAGACGACCTCGTCGTCGCTGCGGCCGGCGTACGGGCTGTCGGCCAACAGCAGCCCGTCGCGCTCGAACACCCGGCGCGGGTGGGCGAGGTAGATCGAGGGGATCTCCAGGCCCTCGCTGCGGATGTAGTCCCAGACGTCGAGCTCGGTCCAGTTCGACAGCGGGAAGACCCGTACGTGCTCGCCCTGCCGGATGCGGGTGTTGTAGAGGTTCCACAGCTCCGGTCGCTGGTTCTTCGGGTCCCACTGGCCGAAGTCGTCGCGGAAGGAGACCACGCGTTCCTTGGCGCGGGCCTTCTCCTCGTCCCGGCGTGCCCCGCCGAAGGCCGCGTCGAAGCGGTGCTCCTCGATGGCGTCCAGGAGGGTCGTGGTCTGCAGCCGGTTTCGGCTGGCCCACCGGCCGGTCTCCTCGATCACGCGGCCCTTGTCGATCGACTCCTGCACCGAGGCGATCACCAGGCGGACGCCGAGCTCGGCGACGCGGCGGTCGCGGAACTCGATCACCTCGGGGAAGTTGTGCCCGGTGTCGACGTGCATGACGGGGAAGGGGATGGGCGCCGGCCAGAACGCCTTCTCGGCGAGGCGCAGCATGACGATGCTGTCCTTACCGGCCGAGAAGAGCATCACCGGGCGTTCGAACTCGGCCGCGACCTCGCGGATGATGTGGATGGACTCGGACTCCAGGATGTCGAGCTGGGACATCCGGTAGTCGCGGGTGTCAGCAGTACGCATCGGAGAGCGGCTCCCGGGGTCTCTTACGAGGCCGCCCGGATCCCGGCGAGCAACGCCGGGGCCAGATCCGGGTGGCAGACCAGGATATCCGGGAGCATGGTGTCCTCCCGGTTGTAGGTCAGCGGTGATCCGTCGATGCGGGACGCGTGCGCGCCGGCCGCCAGCGCCACTGCGACGGGGGCGGCGGAATCCCACTCGTACTGGCCGCCGGCGTGCACGTAGGCGTCGGCGTCGCCGAGCAGCACGGACGCGACCTTGGCCCCGGCCGACCCGGCGGGGATCAGCTCGACGTCGGCGTCGAGCACGTCCACGAGGCGCCGCACGAGTTCGGGGGCCCGGCTGCGGCTGACGGTGATGCGGATGCGCCGAGGGTCGCAGCCGCCGATGGGCTGCGGCTCGGCGGTGCACAGGGTGCGGCCCTGCGCGGGCAGCGCGACCGCGCCCGCGGTGAGATGTCCGGTGCCGTCGCCGTCCCGCTCCCACAGGGCGACGTGGACGGCCCAGTCGGCGCGACCCTCCTCGCCGTACTCGCGGGTGCCGTCGAGCGGGTCGACGATCCACACCCGGTCGGCGTGGAGGCGGGCGGTGTCGTCGCGGCCCTCCTCGCTGAGCACGGCGTCACCGGGCGCGCGGCGGGCGAGCGCCTCGGTCAGGTACAGGTGGGATTCGCGGTCGCCGCGGTCGCGCAGGGCGCGGACGTCGGCGAATCCGGACTCGGCGCGGAGCCGGAGGAGGAGAGCACCGGCCTCGGAGGCCAGATCGCGGGCGAGGGCATGGTCATCTTGCGTCACGAGCTTCTTTCTAGTACGCCCCGGAGCCATGAACGACGGCCGACCAGGTCTTCCACAGGATCTGCAGATCGAGGGTCAACGACCAGTTCTCCACATAACGCAGGTCCAGCCGGACCGATTCCTCCCATGAAAGATCCGAGCGTCCGCTCACCTGCCACAGCCCGGTCATGCCGGGCCGGACGACGAGCCGCCGCCGCACGTCCTGACCGTACCGCGCGACCTCCTCGGGCAGCGGCGGGCGGGGGCCGACCAGCGACATGTCACCCCAGATCACGTTGATGAGCTGGGGCAACTCGTCGAGGGAGTAGCGGCGCAGCCAGGCTCCGATCTTCGTCACCCGCGGATCGTTCCTGATCTTGAACAGGACGCCGTCGTGGTCGTTGAACCGGATGAGCTCGGCCTTGCGCCGCTCGGCGTCCGCCACCATCGTCCGGAACTTCAGCACGGTGAACTCGCGCCCGTCGCGCCCTACCCGGGTCTGCCGGAACAGCGCCGGGCCCGGGCTGTCCGCCCGGACGGCGATCGCGATCCCGGCGAGCACCGGGGACAGCAGCATCAGCGCGATGCCGGCGACGGTACGGTCGAAGACGCTCTTCACCAGCCGCCGCGCGCCGGTCAGCTCCGGGTGCTCGACGTGCAGCAGCGGCAGGCCGGCGACGGGACGGATGGAGGTGCGCGGGCCGGCGACCTCCATGAGGGCGGGCGCGACGACGAAGTCCACCTCGTCCTTCTCCAACTGCCAGGCGAGGCGGCGCAGCGCGACGCCGTCCAGCTCGGGACAGGCGAGCACCGCGACGGTGTCGGCCCCCGCGGCCTCGACGACGGCGGCCACCTCGGAGAAGTCGCCTGCGACCGGCACGCCCTCGACCTCGGCGATGGCGTCCTCGCCGGTGGCGAGCATCGGCGGCAGGCAGGCGGCGACGATCTCCATCCCGTGGTACGGCTCGCGCCGGAGCTGCCGGATGAGGTCGGCGACCGCGGCGCGGTGCCCGGCCGCGACGACGCGGCGCATGCACTGGCCGGCGGCGCGCCTGCGGTGAAGCCGCCGGCGCAGCTGGTAGCGGGTGCCGAGCGTGAACGACGTGGACAGCGGGAGCGCGAGGATGACGTACCCGCGGGCCACGTCGATCTTGGTGGCGTACGCGAGGATCGCCACGGTCGCCGTCAGTGAGAAGCCGGCCTGGATCACCCGGTGGAACTCCTCGGAACCGACACCGAACAGCTGCCGCTCGTACGCGCGGGCCATGCCGAGCACGCTGATCCACAGGAAGGGGAGGATGAGGCTGAGCCCGATGTAGGGCGTGCTCCACGGGTTGCCGAACGAGGGATACCGGAACCGGATCCCGAAGGCGATCACGCCGGCGACCAGGGCCGCGACGAAGTCCGTGCCGAGCGCCTGCCGGGCGTAACCCGACGTCCACGAAGCGATCCTGTCCCGGTCGCGCTGGAGCGTCCGGGCCCCGGGCCGAGCCTTACCGACGACCGCCATGTCACCCCTTGCCGAGCGCCGCAAAAGTCTCTGCTGAGCAAGAGACGCACAAAGGAGCACGAGAGTTTACTTAGATTTTATTGACCTCTCGTACTTCGACGGGCTCTTCAGTCTCATGAGCATCGCGGCGCAACCGTCCCCCGCCGGCGTTCCGCCTCGGACACGGTGCCCGGTAGTGCCCGCCCGGTCAGGTGGGACGCGGACATTCGGCACCTTAGACCGTGCCCGGCCCCCAGAACCGGCGAATCGCGGGATTGCCCCTATGCGGTGTGAAAGACGTTCTGGGCGCGATCGAGCCCGTCAGCGAGCAGTGCCTCGGCCGCGTCGGCGGCGCGCTCCAGGTGCAGGTCCAGCTCCTTGCGCTCGGTGGCGGAGAAGTCGCGCAGCACGAACACGGCCGGGTCCATGCGGCCCGGCGGCCGGCCGATGCCGAACCGGATCCGCAGGTAGTCGCGTCCGCCGAGGGCCTTGGTGATCGACCGCAGCCCGTTGTGCCCGTTGTCCCCGCCGCCCTTCTTGAGCCGCAGCGTGCCGTACGGGATGTCGAGCTCGTCGTGCACGACGACGACGCGCTCGATCGGCACCTTGTAGAAGTCGCACAGCGCCTTGACCGGGCCGCCCGACTCGTTCATGTACGAGCGGGGCTTGGCGAGCACGACGCGGTGGCCCGCCAGGCGGCCCTCGACGACCTCGGCGCGGCCCTTGTGCGCCTTGAAGCGGCCACCCATCCGCCCGGCGAGAACGTCGGCGACCATGAAGCCGGCGTTGTGCCGATTGCCGGCGTAACCCGGACCGGGGTTGCCCAGGCCCACGACGAGCCAGGGGGCGTCCGCATCCGCTTCCGTCACCATCGCCCCTCTCCAACGCAAAAGCGCCCCCGGGCGGGGGCGCTCGCGCACACGACCGGCCTTATTCGGCGGTGCCCTCGGCGGCCTGGCCCTCGCCGGTGGCTTCCGCTCCGGCCGGTGCCTCGGCCTCGGCACCGGTGGCCGCCTCGATCTGCTCGGCGGTCGGCGCCGGGATCACGTGCAGGACCAGGGCCTCCTCGTCGGAGGCGAGGGTCGTGCCCTCCGGCAGCCGCAGGTCGCGGGCCAGCACGGACGCGCCGATCTCCATGCCCTCGACGTCGACCTCGACGGCCTGCGGCAGGTTGGTGGCGTCGGCCTCCAGCGCCACCTGGACCATCTGGTGGTCGAGCAGGCCGCCCGGGGCGACGTCGCCGGTGACGTGGATCGGGATCTCGACCGTCACCCTCTCGCCGCGCCGGACGATGAGCAGGTCGACGTGCTCCAGGAAGCCCTTGATCGGGTCACGCTGGACGTCCTTCGGCAGCGCCAGCTGGGGGCCGCCCTCCAGGCCCTCGACCCGCAGCAGGACGTTGGCGGTCTTGAGGGCGAGCATCAATTCGTGGCCGGGCAGCGTGATGTGCTTCGGGTCGGTGCCGTGACCGTACAGAACGGCGGGCACCTTGCCGGCCCTGCGAGCGCGCCGTGCGGGGCCCTTGCCGAATTCGGTGCGGGGCTCGGCGGCAATGCGTACCTCGGACACGGCGAAAACTCCTCGCTGAAACGAAGCTTGTCAATACAACGTCGACGTGCGGTCACATCGAAGATCGTCGGTGCTCCTCGCAGCACGCGGCTCCGACTCGGGGACCCGCGTGGCGCAGCGTCGGACGCACACGGTCTTAGCAGTCTAGCCGATCGGTGTTCCGGGTCGTGCCGGGGACCGCATTCTCAGCTGTGCCCGCCGAAGAGGCTGGTCACCGAGCCGTCGCTGAACACCTCGCTGATCGCGGGTGCGATCACCGGGGCGATAGACAGCACGGTCAGCTTGTCGAACCGCTTGTTGTCCGGGATCGGCAGCGTGTTGGTGAGCACCACCTCGGAGATCCGGGAGTTCTTCAGCCGGTCGACCGCCGGGCCGGACAGCACGCCGTGCGTCGCGGCCACCACGACCCGGTCGGCGTCGTGGTCGAACAGGGCATCGGCCGCCTTCACGATCGTGCCACCGGTGTCGATCATATCGTCGACGACGACGCAGGTGCGGCCCTCCACCTCGCCGACCACGTCGAACACCTTCACCTCGTTGGCGACCTCGGGGTCGCGCCGCTTGTGGATGATCGCCATCGGGCAGCCGCCGAGGACGTCGCTCCAGCGCTCGGCGACCCGGACCCGGCCGGCGTCCGGCGCGACCACCGTGACCTGGCTGGTGTCGAGCTTGGTCTGGATGTAGTCGCTCAGCAGCGGCAGCGCGAACAGGTGGTCCACCGGCCCGTCGAAGAAACCCTGGATCTGCGCGGTGTGCAGGTCGACGGCCATCAGCCGGTCGGCGCCCGCCGTCTTGAACAGGTCGGCCATGAGGCGGGCGGAGATCGGCTCGCGCCCGCGGTGCTTCTTGTCCTGCCGCGCGTAGCCGAAGAAGGGGGTCACCACGGTGATCCGCTTGGCCGACGCGCGCTTGAGCGCGTCGACCATGATCAGCTGCTCCATGATCCACTGATTGATCGGCGAGGTGTGGCTCTGCAGCACGAACGCGTCACAGCCGCGCACCGACTCGTTGAACCGCACGAACGTCTCGCCGTTGGCGAAGTCGTAGGCCGAGGTGGGTGTCGGCTCGACGCCGAGGGCCTCGGCCACCTCTTCGGCCAGTTCGGGGTATGCCCGGCCGGAGAAGAGCATCAGCTTCTTCTCGCCCGTCGCCTTGATGCCTGTCACCGTGAGATCCCCTTACTCGCTGTCCGGCTCGTCGTGCGCGCGCGCCGCCAGGGCCCGCCGCGCCGCCTCGGCCGCGGGCGTACCCGCGCGCTTGCGTTCGACCCAGCCCTCGACGTTGCGCTGCCGCGCGCGGGCGACCGCCATGGCGCCCGGCGGCACGTCGCTGATGATCACTGAGCCGGCCGCCGTGTAGGCGCCGTCGCCGATCGTGACCGGCGCGACGATCATGTTGTCGCTGCCGACTTTGGCGTGGTCACCGATGACGCTCTTGTGCTTGCTGACCCCGTCGTAGTTCACGAAGACGCAGGCGGCGCCGATGTTGGTGCCGACCCCGATCTCCGCGTCGCCGACGTAGGTCAGGTGCGGGACCTTGCTGCCCTCGCCGACCACGGCGTTCTTCATCTCGACGTACGTGCCGGCCTTCGCGCCGCGCGCCAGGCGGGTGCCCGGCCGCAGGTAGGCGAACGGGCCGACGCTCACCTGCGGGCCGATCTCGGCCGACACGCACACGGCGTTCACGACGACGGCCTCCTCCCCCACCGTGGTGTCGGTGAGGGTGGCGTTCGGCCCGACGTGCGCGCCGGCCCCGATGCGCGTGCCGCCGTGCAGCTGGGTGTTCGGCTCGATCACGGCGTCCGGCTCCACCGTGACCTGCACGTCGATCCAGGTGGACGCCGGGTCGACGACCGTGACCCCGGCCCGCATGTGCGCGCCGAGGATGCGGTCGTTGAGCTGCCGCCGCGCCTGGGCGAGCTGCACCCGGTCGTTGACGCCCTGCGTCTCCACCCAGTCGGCCACCGTGTAGGCGCCGACGCGGTGACCGCCGCGCCGGAGGATGGCCACGACGTCGGTGAGGTACTCCTCACCGCCGGCGTTGTCGGTGGTCACCCGCTTCAGCGCGTCGGCGAGCAGGTCGCCGTCGAAGACGTACATACCCACGTTGATCTCGTGGATCGCGCGCTGGGCGGGATCGGCGTCCTTGTGCTCGACGATCGCGATCACCTCGCCACCCGGGCCGCGCACGATGCGGCCGTACCCGGTGGGGTCGGGGATCTCGGTGCTCAGCAGGGTGACCGCGTTGCCCTCGTCGTGGTGATGGCGGACCAGTTCGGCGAGCGTCTCGCCGCGCAGCAGCGGATGATCACCGTTGGTCACGACGACCGTGCCGGGCAGCGCGCCGACCGTCTCCAGGACGGTGCGCACGGCATGGCCGGTGCCGCGCTGCTCCGCCTGCATGACGGGCTGCGCGTCGGGGGCGATGCCGGCCAGGTGCTCGACGACCTTGTCCCGGCCGTGCCCGACGACCACGACGAGGCGTTCGGGATCCAGTGCGCGCGCCGCGGCGAGCACATGGCCGACGATGCTGCGCCCGCACAGCTCGTGCAGCACCTTCGGGGTGGTACGGGACTTCATCCGGGTGCCCTCGCCCGCGGCGAGGACGATCACGGCGGCAGGACGGCCCGCGCTCATGCGACCACCTGGCCTCGCGGCCGGATGGGGCGTCGGCGTGGGGTCGTCCTGTGGCTCGCTCCGCTCACTGGAGGAGACTCCTCGGCGTCGCTGACAGGTACGAGCCGGGCTGCGGGACACCGGGGGAGGCGCCCGGCAGGGCTCTGGCCTGCGAGAATGCCGTGGTCGCAGGCCTGTTACCCGCCCGACACCCGAAGAATACCGCCCGGCCGCACGTGTCATGCGCCCCGGGCACGCACCGGACATGCACCTGGCACGCACCGGGCGCGGCGCCTGCGCGCGGACCGCGGCGGCGTCCCGATGCCCGCGCGAGGCGAGACGGGTGCTCCGGCGCCTGGATTCGAACCAGAAATAAAGGGACCAAAACCCTCCGTGATGCCGATTTCACCACGCCGGATCACGGGACCACCGCAGACGTCGCTGCGGTCCCGGCATCCCCAACGATAGCGGCTGCCCCGCCCATCGGCGCGCCGCTTCGGCCGCGGCGACCCGCGTGAGGCGGCCCAGGGCGTTCCGGCCCCCCGGACGCGACCCTGGGCGTCCCGACCCCTCAGAGGCTCTCCAGGGCGTCCCGGCCCGCGGAGACGCCGGCTCCACCGCGCCGTTCACGTCGTGAAATTCGGCGGGACAAGAGGCTTGCGAAACCGATACCAGTCCGTGACCACCGCGACAGGTTTGCACGAATCCATCTGGGCATCTTTCTAACCTACGCAGCCGTAGGTTACGGTTGCGTAGCCGTAAGTTCTCAAGCCACCGGCCCGGCTGACGCATCCGGCCGAGAAGGAGGAACCCGCATGACCGTAGCCCCGTCGGCACCACCCCGACCGCAGGTACGCCCCGATCTGGAGGCCAAACCCAAAGGCAGGTTCGAACGCGCCCTGCTGGCCGTTTTCATCGTGGTCCCGCTCCTCGCCGTCGCCGCGGCCGTGCCGTTCGCCTGGGGCTGGGGCCTCACCTGGACCGACGTCGCGATCACGTTCGTCATGTACACCGTCTCCGGCCTGGGCGTGACGATCGGCTTCCACCGCCACTTCACCCACGGGTCGTTCAAGGCCAAGCGGCCGCTGCGCATCGCGCTGGCGCTCGCCGGCAGCCTTTCGATCGAGATGGGCGTGATCGACTGGGTGGCCACCCACCGCCGCCACCACAAGTACTCCGACAAAGAAGGCGACCCGCACTCGCCGTGGCGCTTCGGCAGCGACTGGAAGGCGCTCACCAAGGGCCTGATCTGGGCACACGCGGGCTGGCTCTTCGACGCCCGCCGCACTTCACGGGCGAAGTTCTGCCCCGACCTGCTGGCCGACAAGGACATCTGCCGGATCGACCGCGCCTTCCCCGGCCTGGTCGCCGCGTCCTTGCTGCTGCCGCCGCTGGCCGGCGGGCTGATCACCATGTCGTGGTGGGGTGCCGCCACGGCGTTCTTCTGGGGCTCGCTGGTGCGGATCGCGATGCTCCACCACGTGACGTGGTCGATCAACTCGATCTGCCACGCCATCGGGGACGAGGTCTTCGAGTCACGGGACAAGTCCCGCAACGTGTGGTGGCTGGCCATCCCGTCCTTCGGCGAGTCGTGGCACAACCTGCACCACGCCGACCCGACCTGCGCCCGCCACGGCGCGCTCAAGGGGCAGATCGACATCACCGCGCGCACCATCTGGATCTTCGAGAAGCTCGGCTGGGTCTGGAACGTTCGCTGGCCGAATCCCGAACGGCTCGCCGCGAAACGGATATCGTGAGCAGACCCAACGGTCTCATCCGGTGCCGCCTGCGGTCGGGTTCCAAGACCGCCAGGCGAGGAGCAGTCATTGAGCGGAACGACCTATTCGGCCGCGACCACGACAATTGATCACGTGAGCGAACCCCCAAGGTCACGCCGTAAGCGAATGACCGGAAAAGAACGACGCGAACAACTGATCGACATCGGCCGGACGCTCTTCGCCGAGCGCGGCTTCGACGGCACCTCCATCGAGGAGATCGCCAGCGTCGCCGGAGTGTCAAAGCCGGTCGTGTACGAGCACTTCGGCGGCAAGGAGGGGCTGTACGCGGTGGTCGTCGACCGCGAGATGGAACGCCTGCTGAGCATGGTCACCCAGGCGCTGGTCGGCGGCCATCCGCGGCAGAAGATCGAGCGTGCGGCCCTCGCCCTGCTGGAGTACATCGAGGACAGCAGCAAGGGTTTTCGCATCCTCGTGCGGGACTCGCACGCCGCCTCGGCCACCGGCACGTTCGCCAGCCTGCTGAGCGACATCGCCGCCCAGGTCGAGCACATCCTCGGCGACGAGTTCAAGGAGAAGGGGTACGACCCGAAGACCGCCCCCCTGTACGCGCAGGCGCTCATCGGCATGGTGGCGCTCACCGGCACCTACTGGCTGGACGTGCGCAAGCCCAAGCGGGAGGAGGTCGCCGCCCACCTGGTGAACCTCGCCTGGAACGGCCTGTCCGGGCTGGAGCCCAAGCCCTACCTGACGACCGACCGCAAGGCGCGGCAGAAGGAGCTCAAGGCGAAGGCCAAGGAGGCGGCGAAGGAGGCCAAGGAGAGCGCCCGCGCCGCCCGCCGCGCCGGGATCGAGCCCGCCTGAGGCGACCGTACGTGACCATACTGTCACTCCTCGCATCTACCGTCGGTACCGCATCCGAACGGCGCTGACGGCACCCGGCTCCGGCGCGGTTCCCGTGCCGCCCGGGTCCGCGGCGGATCCAGGAGGTGGTGGCAGTGCGACACCCGTACGCCGGTTCGGGTCCGGCATGGCGCGGCAGGCGGCGGCGACGGTTCTGGGCGCGGGCGGCCCGTCTCGCCGCCGCACGGGCGGCGCCGCGGCCGTACGACACCGCGGGCGACCGGTACGCGATGCGGCTCACCGCGAGCCTCGACACGGCGATCGCCGCGCTCGACGCACACCCGGCCGGCTTCGAGGAGGCGGTCCGCAAGGCCGACCACGTCGAGGAACTGCGGCGGGTGCTGGGCATCCTGCTCGACGTGCTCGCCGACTGGGAGATGCTGGCCGAGCGGGAGGCGCGCAGCGGCTAGAGCTTTGGGTCCGGGATTCTGAACACGAGTGTCGGGTTTCAAGCCGCAGGCTTGAGTCGTGCTCGGGTGATGTAGTCCTCGACATGACGGTCGATGTCGGCCAGTGCCCGGCGTAGGTCGGGTGGGGCTTGGGGCTGGTCGGCGGCGGCCAAGGGCCTGAGTAGACGGGTCCTCCCGGTCCCGCGGGCACTGCGGGTCGTCCCGTGATCGCGGGTCGTCCGGGTGCCTGCGGGTCCTGCCGGGCTTGCCGTGCCCGCGGGTCCTGCCGGACCGGCCGGCGGGGTGCGCGGCGGGCGCGGAACCGGTCCCGGCGCCGCAACGGCGCCGGACACGCCGTCCTGCGCCATCGCCTCAGTCGCCGTCCAGGCGGCCGGCGACGACGAAGACGCGCCGGAACGGGAAGACCGTGCCGTACGCCCGGCGCGGATAGGCCTCCCGCAGCCGGGCGGCGATCTCGGCCAGAAACTCCGCCCGCTCCGCCTCGTCCGGCAGCGCATCGAACACGGGCCGCAGCGCCGTGCCCTTGATCCATTCGAGCACCGGATCGGATCCGGGCAGCACCTGCAGGTAGGTCGTCTCCCACGCGTCGACGCGACAGCCGAGCGCGGTCAGCCGCGCCAGGTACTCCTCCGGCGTGGAGATCACGTCGTGCCGGATCGTGGCGGCGAGACGGTCGCGCCAGCGCGGCGCGCCGCACAGCTCGCGCAGGATGACGTGGCTCGGCGCGTCGAAGTTGCCGGGCACGCCGAAGGCCAGCCGCCCTCCGGGGGCGAGCGCCGCCACCCAGCGGGGCAGCAGCTCCTGATGGCCCGGCACCCACTGCAGCGCCGCGTTGGAGAAGATCACGTCGACCGGCCGGGTCGGCGTCCACTCGGCGAGGTCGCCGACCGAGAAGCGCAGCCGCGGGCCGGCCGTGCGCTCGGCCTCGGCGATCATCTGCGGGGAGCTGTCGACGCCCTCGACGGTCGCGCCGGGCCAGCGCGCGGCCAGGTCGGCGGTGCGCTCGCCGGGCCCGCAGCCAAGGTCGACGACGTAGTCCGGGGCCTCGATGTCGACCCGCGCGAGCAGCTCGAAGAAGGGCCGAGACCGCTCGGAGGCGTACGTCCGGTACCGCACCGGATCCCACATATCTCTTGACATCAAGGTAGATGTTTCCGCGATGGATGTCTCGATGTCAAGACAGGTAAAGTGGCCGACCGTGGAGGACGAGGTCGATCGGCTGGTCGAGGCCTGGCGCGCGGAACGCCCCGACCTCGACGTCGAACCGCTGCACGTGCTCAGCCGCGTCTCCCGGCTCGCCCGCCACCTCGACCGCGCGCGCCGCGCCGTCTTCGCCGCGCACGGCATGGAGTCGTGGGAGTTCGACGTGCTCACCGCGCTGCGCCGGGCCGGCCCCCCGTACGAACTGAGCCCCGGCCGGCTGCTGCGCGCCACCCTCGTCACCTCCGGCACGATGACGAACCGCATCGACCGGCTGGAGTCGGCCGGCCTCGTACGCCGCGGTCCCGACCCTCAGGACAAGCGCGGAGTCCTCGTCCGGCTCACCGACGCGGGCCGCACCCGCGTTGACGCCGCCTTCACCGACCTCGTCGACCGCGAGCGCGACCTGCTCGGCTCGCTCAGCGCCGACGACCGCCGCACGCTGGCCGGCCTGCTGCGCGCCCTGCTCGTCCCCTTCGACACCGACGGCTCCGCCTGACCGCGCCACCTCCCGGCACCACCCGTCACGGGCCGTGCGTCGTGCCGGCGGGCGCCGCTCCCGTGCGCCCCCGGCCGGCCCCCCTGCGCGGCGCGCTCCCCGGCCGCACCCTCTTCACGGCGTTCGGCGGCCGTCCCGTGCGGGGCGCGGGACGGGCGGTCATAGCAGCGGCTCCTGGCCGCCGTCGTACACGATGAGGCCGTCGCCGCGCAGCCGCGCGCCCGCGGACGGCGTGTGCGGCGTGAGCCGCCCGTCGTGCATGAGGTGGTGCACCGGCACGCCGCGGGCCAGCACGACGAAGTCGGCGATCAGCCGCCGGTGGCAGCGCCACCACACGCTCTCGCTGCACATGACGGCCTGGTCGCGCTCCTCACCCAGCAGCTCCCCGACGGCCGCCGCGAACTCCGGGGTGCGCATGTGCGCCGCGTACCCCCGGAACATCTCCTCCCGCCAGAACACGTCCGGCGAGTCCGCCGGCGCCCGCCGGAAGCCGCCCAGGCGCTTGTCCCACCGGTAGCCGATGCCGTGCTCGGGCAGCCACCGCTCCAGCTCGCGCCGCGCCACGTGCGGGTTGCGGCGGCTGCCGGGCACCGTACGGACGTCGACCAGCAGGGCGACGCCCGCGCCGCGCAGCAGTTCGGCGATCCGATCCTGCGACGCGGTGCCGTGCCCGAACGTCAGGAGGCCCATCGGGGCAGCGCCGCCTCGATCGCGGCGCCGAACGCCAGCAGCCGCTCCTCGCCGCCGATCGGGCCGACGAGCTGCAGCGACCCCGGCAGCTCCGACCCGGCGACACGGACGGGCAGGGCCAGCACCGGATGCCCTGACACGTTGAAGGGCGACGTCAGCGCGGTCAGGTCGACGCCGCGTTCGGCGCCGAGCAGGGGCGGCGGCCAGGCGATCGTCGGCAGGGCCAGCACCGGGTACCGCTCGAACAGCTTGCCGAGCAGGTCGCGCAGCGTACCGCGCATCGCGTACGCGTCGTCGAGCATGCCGTCGGTGATCCGCGCGCCGCGTTCGATGCGGCGGCGGATCCGCGCGCTGATCCGGTGCGGGTAGGCGAGCAGGCCGCGATGCTCGCGGTACCCCTCGCCGAGGATCAGCGTGTCGGCCGCCGCGCAGGCCGCCGCCCAGCAGTCGACCGGCTCGTCGGCGAAATCGAGCCCGGCGGCGCGCAGCGCGGCGTCCACGGCCGCGTCGAGCGCCGGGTCGATCTCCTGGCCCGCGGGCCGCAGCCGGCCGGCCACCGCACCGGGAACGTACGGCTCCGGCGCGAAGCCCGGCTCGATCAGCCGCATCCCGAGCGTGACCGCCGCGACGTCGCGGCCCAGCGGTCCGACGGTGTCGAGCGACGGCGCGAACCGGAACACCCCGTCGAGCGGGACCCGCCCGCGCGTGGTCTTCAGCCCGGCGACGCCGCAGCAGGCGGCGGGGATGCGCACCGAACCGCCCGTGTCGGTGCCCAGCGCCACATCGGCCTCGCCGGTCGCCACCGCCACCGCCGAGCCGCCGGACGAGCCGCCCGGCACCCGCCGCGGGTCGAGCGGGTTGACCGGGGTGCCGGTCCAGGGGTTCACGCCGTCGGCGGCCCGGCACAGCTCGGTCAGGTTCGTCTTCCCGACGATGCGGGCGCCCTGCGCCCGCGCCGCGGCGACGACGGGGGCGTCGGCGGGCGCGGGGCCGGCCCGATCGCCGATGACCGGGCAGCCCGCCGTGGTCGGCACGCCGGCAACGTCGATCGCATCCTTCACGGCCAGCCGCGGGCCGTCTCCCGGGGCGTCGATCCGGAGCAACCAGGTCGTCAACGTCGCACTCGCAGGTCCGTCACGGGCACCATCATGCCGCCCCGATCTTCGCCCGCCCACCCCCGCGGGACGGCCGTGGACGTCCGTTCGCGCGGGAGACGGAGACCGCGGGCAGGGTCCCGGCCAGGACCCGCCGCCACGGGCGCGCCCAGCACCTGGCCCCGGCCACCGGGAGGCCGCGCCGACCATGACCGGGTCGACCGCCGGGGATGCGTCGTACGCCCCGCCGTCACGAGCCCGCTCCGACCCCGGCCGACTCCGCTGCGACCCCCCGCCGACCTTCGCTGCGACTCCGCTGCGACCCCAGCCGCCACCGGCCAGGTCCTCCGCGAGCCCCCGCAGCCGCCGCGCCCGGCCCGGCGGTAGAGGGCACAAGTCACCCGGCAGGCTCACCCGCCGCGCCGCCGCCGTCACGAGGCATGCCACCTCGCGCCCGGACCGACCGTCACGGGCACGCCGTACTTCCCCGCCGCGGCGTTCGTGAGGCCACGGCGATCCCGGGCGGGGACCGGGTCGCGCGGGCTCATCCGCTCCGGTGCGCTTCGTCGCGCCGGGTCTGCTGCGCCGGGCTCCCGCGCACGACGCCGCCGGCATTGTCCCCGCGCCCGGCCGCCTCACCGCGGGACCGGCTCGTCGTCGGGTCCCGCTTCGCCCTGATCAGCATGGTGATCGCCAGGATCATTACGAGCGTGATCGCGAGCAGCCCGAGGACGCCCCACACACTGGTCCGGACCAGGTGCTCCATCATCTCTCCCCCGTGGGCTTCTTACCCGCGGGCCCGCGGACGCATCCGGGCGGCGACTACGCGGTCTCGGCCAGCTCCAGCCACTGCTCCTCGACCTGTTCGCGCTCGGCGCGCACCGCCCGCAGCTCCGCGTCCAGCTCCAGGAGCCGCTCGTGGTCGGTGGCGTGCGCCGCCATCAGGTCGTGCAGCTCCGCCTCGCGGTCGGCGAGCCGCTCCAGCCGGCGTTCGAGGCGGTCGAGATCCTTCTTGAGCCGCCAGGCGTTCCTGGCCGGCTTCGGCGGCCCGGCGGCCCGTACCGGCTCCCGGGGCTGTTCGGCGGCCCGGCGCCGGCGGGCGAGGTACTCCTCGACACCTCCGGGCAGCAGCGACAGCCGCCCGTCACCGAGCAGCGCGACAACGTGGTCGCTCACCCGCTCCAGGAAGTAGCGGTCGTGGCTGACCACCACCAGCGATCCCGGCCAGCCGTCGAGCAGGTCCTCCAGCTCGGTCAGCGTCTCGATGTCCAGGTCGTTGGTCGGCTCGTCCAGGAGCAGCACGTTCGGCTCGGCCATCAGCAGGCGCAGCAGCTGGAGCCGGCGCCGCTCGCCCCCGGACAGGTCGCTGACCGGCGTCCACTGGGCGTCGCCGCCGAACCCGAACCGTTCGAGCATCTGGCTCGCGGAGAACTCCCGCTTCCCCAGCGTGACGCGCCGCTTGACGTCCTCGACCACCTCCAGGACGCGGCGGCCGGGGTCCAGCTCGCGCAGCTCCTGCGACAGATGCGCGAGGCGCGCCGTCCTACCGCGGATCACCCGCCCGGCCGACGGCGTGACCGCGCCTTCGAGGAGCCGCAGCAGGGTCGTCTTGCCGCTGCCGTTGACGCCGACGAGCCCGACCCGGTCGCCGGGGCCGAGCTGCCAGGTCAGGTGCTCGAAGAGGATACGGTCGCCGGCCCGGACGGTGACGTCCTCGACGTCGTACACGGTCTTGCCGAGCCGCGCGGTCGCGAAGCGGACGAGTTCGACGGTGTCCCGCGGCGGCGGCTCGTCGGCGATCAGGGCGTTCGCCGCCTCCACCCGGAACTTCGGCTTTGACGTGCGCGCCTGCGGGCCGCGCCGCAGCCACGCCAGCTCCTTGCGGAGCAGGTTCTGCCGCTTCTCCTCCGCCGACGCCGCGATGCGCGCGCGTTCGGCCTTGGCCAGCACGTACGCCGAGTAGCCGCCCTCGTACCGGTGCACCCGCCCGTCGGCCACCTCCCAGGTGCGGTCGGTCACCGTGTCCAGGAACCACCGGTCGTGCGTGACCACGACCAGCGTGCGGCCCTTCAGGTGCTCGCCGAGCCAGGCGATCGCCTCGATGTCGAGGTGGTTGGTGGGCTCGTCCAGCAGCACGATGTCGGTGTCCGGGACCAGCAGGCGCGCCAGCGCCACCCGCCGCCGCTCGCCGCCGGACATCCCGGCGACCGGCGTGTCCAGCCCGATGCCGGGCAGCAGGCCGGCGAGGATGTCGCGGGCCCGCGGGTCGCCGGCCCAGTCGTGCTCGGCGCGGTCCCCGAACACCGCCGACCGTACGGTCGCGCCGTCCGGGAAGTCGTCCCGCTGGGCGAGGTAGCCGAGCCGCAGGTCACGGGCGTGGGTGACCCGCCCGGTGTCGGGTTCGGCGCGGTCGGCCAGCAGCGCGAGGAGAGTGCTCTTCCCGCCGCCGTTGCGCCCGACCACCCCGATCCGGTCTCCGGCGGCCACCCCGAGGGACACGTCTTGGAGCAGCGGGGCCGGTCCGTACGCCTTGCCCAGCCCCTCGACATTGATCAGGTTCACGACATCCCAAGGCTAACGGCTCCCCCGAACGGCACGGCTCGCTCCGGAGACGAACGGCGCCACGTCGCCCAAATGCATGTATGGCCGTCGCTCTGCAGACCAGGGACGTTCCGCAAGAGGTACCGGATCTCCTCGCGGAGCAGGCCCGCATACGCGGGCAGTCCCTCCAGGCGTACCTGTTGCAGCTGGTCAAGGCGGCTCCCCGACCTGGTCGCCGCCCTCGGCGACGCCTGATCACCGCAGGTCACGGCGGCGCGTCCGGTCAGCCGCGGAACGGACCCGCGGAGTTCCGGCGTACGGCCGCGCCACGCGAGCGGCGCCGGACGGCGCCGATGCCGATGCCGGCGGCCACGATGACGAGGGCCCCGATCACGGCGCCGGCCACGACCGGCACCACGGACCTTCGTCCGGCCGCGCCGCTCGTCCGGCGCGAGACCGATGTTCCCGGCCGGGCGGAGGCCCCGCGGGAGAGCGCGTCCTGCGCCTTCTGCCACTTGTCGAACGCGTCGTACACGGGATTGGGCGCACTGGCCGGTACGGGGTAGCGCTTCGGATCCATCGCACTCGTGATCTGGATCACCCCGTACCCGGTCTGGTCGTTCCATTTCGCCGGCCCGATCGGCCAGCCCCTGGCCGGGTACCGGCGGTCGACTCGGCATGAGCCTTGTTGGGCCGGTATTCGAGCCAGGGATGCCGCCTGACTGCGGGGATCCGGCCGTAGCGCTGGGAGGCGCCTTCAGTCCGGCGAGCTCTGTGCCGCCATTTCCACCTCTTCCAGGCGTCATGCCGTTGCTCACATCGGGGCGGTGGCGAGAAGAGGAACCGGCGTGGGATCCGCCTCTGCTTGATCCGCTGCCGCTTCTGGGACCGGGCGATGCGGACCGTACGCCCCCCGTGGGCACCGAACTGCTGCTCGCCGGGCCGTGTTCGATAATGCCTCCGCCAGGGGGCAGGGTCGTGGCGATCTCCTCGGGGAGGGAGCTCCAGGACTGGGAGATTCGTTCGTTGGCGCCGGTCATCCAGCTCCGGGCGTCGGCGAGGTTCTTGGACGGCGGCTTGCTGTATTTGTACCAGGCGAGGCTCTCGCTGCCGTGGCGTTCGAGGGCGACGCCGAACTTCTGCGCGGTCGACTGGATCGTCGCGGAAGCGGACCAGATCTCGCGCAGCGCCGACTGGGCGGCGGCCGCGTCTGTGCCCGACCACGCCTCATGGAGGTCGGTGCGCATGGCGAGCAGTTCACCGGCGAGCTTCTCGTAGGCCGCGGCGAACGCCTGGTACGACCGGCCCGCGCTCGCCACCGCCTCCGGAGCGCTCGACTTCAGCAGCGCGTCGATCGTCTTCGGGTCGGTGTAGCCGGCCGGCGAGCCCGTGGGCGCGCCGGAGCGCATCGGATCCGAATAGGCGTCGGGCATGTCAGTTCCTCGCGTCGGGGTTCAGCGAATTCGCCACGGTCGTGCCGGTATCCGGCGTCTTCGCGGTCGACGGGTCGTGCCCGGCGAGGCTGTTCGTCGAAGCGACGTGGAGGCGGGTGTCGATGGCCGCTATGCGGCGTTCGAGCTCGGCCTCGGTCCGGTCGTACGTGTGCGCGGCACGATGCAGCTTCTTGATCATGTCCATCAGCGCGTGCAGCACTCGGCTGTGCTGGTCGGCGAGGGCGTCGTGGCCGGTCTTGACGCTCGGGTAGAAGGCCTGGGCGGCGTCCCAGGCGCCGAACGCCGACGCGTCGGGCAGCCGGAGATGCCCATCTGCGGCGAGCAGGTCCTCCAGGTGGCGCTCGAGCCGGGTCGCCAATGCCTTCAGCTTCGCGCTGTCGACGCGGACGTGGCCGGGCTGGTCGATGCCGGGCCAGTCGCTGTACGTGCGAAGCGGGACCGGTCCCTGATCGCCTGGCGGCAACATCGGTCTTCTCCTTCCGGCGGCCGGCTCGCACGGTCGGCGCGCCGGCCCGCCGGCAACGGCGAGACCGGCCATGGCCGGGGACCGCCCGTTGCATCGCCGTGCCCCCGCACCCCGTCGCGGCCGGAAAACCCTAAGACCTTTCGAAGGTGACAAGCCATGTCCAGGGACGTAGGAGTCGCTTTTATCAAGCCGTGACGCGCCCTGCCGGACCTATCCCAGTTTGAGGTCTGTCCTGATCAGCGGGCATACGACGCTCCTGCGGCCGACCCGCGGCGACGCGGGAAAGGTCCGCCGCCGGTGGCCTCGCGGACGGTGGCCTGGCGAACGGTG
>JBEHYF010000009.1:0-68117 GCA_048498315.1 Actinomycetota bacterium | reverse complement strand
CGCCGGCCGCTGCCCCGAATTACCGCCGGGCTTCTCCGGCTTCGTGGAGCTGGAGGCCAAGGCGAGCATCATGTACATCTTCGAGAACATGGTCATCACCGGGCTGTTCCAGACTCCTCGCTACGCATACGAGGTAATCAAGGCTGCGGGCCGCAGGCCCGAGGCGGTCGAGCGGTTGGTCGCCATGCGCATGGAACGCCAGGAGATCCTTGCGCGCGAAGATCCTCCCGAGATCGTTCTCATCCTCGATGAGGGCGTCCTTCACCGTCCGATCGGCGACGCCGAGATCCGCAAGGAGCAGATTCACCACCTGATCGAGCGCGCGGAGGAGCCCAATATCACGCTCCAGGTGGTTCCGGGCAGCACCGGCTCCTATGCCGGGATCATGGGAGCGTTCTTCCTGCTGACTCTGGACGACGGTACTGATCTCGTGTATGTCGAGGGGCATGCGGAAGGTCACGTGATCGATCAGCCCGACAAGATCCGGGCCCATGAACTACGCTTCAACCTGATCAGGGGTGCGGCGATGTCCGCAGATGACTCCCTGAAACGGCTTCGTACGGTTTGGGAGAACCTATGAGGGCTCTGGAGCTGTCGATCACCTCGTGGAGGAAGAGCAGCCGCAGTGGCGATACGGGTGGTGCGTGCGTCGAGGTCGCCGCCGTGCCTTCGGTGACCGTCGTCTGCGACACCAGGCCTTCGAAGCTCGAATAGGCATCATCTCGGACGCCTGAAAAGCCGACGTGGTGCGCATGAAGGTCGACTCGGGGGAGTTCCCGACCAGTCGCTCAGCAAGCCGTATTGGCCAGGGTTTCCGGAGTTCTCAGATGGTGAGATGCCTGAGCAGGGCGATAGTGGAGGTCACGGGTTGATCACGGCGGGCTGCCGGTGGGGTGAGATGCGACAGGCTCCGTCGAACGAGCGCTTGCCTAGATCATTTCGTTCGTCGGGAGCCTTGTTGCCCGTGCCGACCATGTCCGTGGATGACTCCCTGCAGATGCTTCGTGCGGTGCACGCCGCCGACGCCGGGCGCGGTGCGCGGTCGGCCACCCGCATCCGCCGCGCCTCGGCCGGTTGCGGCCGGGTCAACGGCGGGACGGCGAGGCCAGGGTCCCGACTCGGCGAAGGATTGTGTACGGATGTGGCGAAGTCACCGGGAGATGTCGCGCACGGGAAGTAGCGGGCCTTTTTCATCCACGAATAGGAACGTGTCAGCGGGCACATTCGACGCGATCCACTCGAGAGTGACCCGGTCCCATCGTGCACAGTATTCGGGGCTTTGCCAGCCGCGCGGTTCTTCGGAAGTGGATACCCCGAGCCAATCGGCGTCGCCGATACGAGCTACGGCAGGCGTACCATCTTCCCATACCGGAACTTTCAACGACGTGATTTTGGACAGACGTTCGACCAGTGCTGTGCGGCGATTGAGCAGTACCTCGCGCTTCCGTGCATATTCACGAGAAGTTTCTGTAACATCTCGGACTCGTTGCTTCGCGGGGACGAACTCCTCGTAGTCTTGAAGGAACTCTTCAGAACCTTCTTTCAGTTCGAAGCGTATCCCCTTGTCGCCGGGATATGGAAGTCTATGATCGAACCCGTTCGGGTAGATATCTTCTGGCACGCCATCCGGGAATGCCCGGCAGAAATAGATCTCGAATGCATAGGGGCCGTCAGAATCGGAATAGTCCGGATTGTCCATCCTTCTGAGGTGTAGACACGAGTCGCACGTCGACCACGCCTTCTGTGCTAGCATCTCATCCCTCCCTGAAGTGCTTATCGATAACCGTGCCGATGGCCCTGGCGATAGGACGCGGATGCGATTCGAGCTTCCACTCGCTGAACCCCTCGGCAACCATCTCCCTTGGATTCCGGCCACCATAGCGACTCAGTCCAGCCTCGATCGGCCTCCGACCTGGTGGAACGGCCCAAGAGAGGCTATCCGGATCTACGCTGACTCCGGCACCCTTGAGCTCGCGAGCCAGTTCCGTCCTTGCCTCCGGATTCTTACGCAGTTGGTTGTCGATGGCGTGCCCGAACTCATGATACAAGGTTCCCTCGGCCGTACCGCTCACACTGAAACCAGTCGCTCGGTTTCTTGCAGCGTTCCGGTCCAGCCAGCCCTTATCGGCGAAGCAAGACTGACTCAGATAGATCCCTGGCTCGATTGGACGACCGCCAACTGGGCGCTGCCCGTCATGAATGACGTGACCAAGGGTATTCGCGCCCGAACCATGTTCGGCCATGCTGTGGGAGTCAAGTGTCTTGATGTTCCCGACCTGGCGGAAAACAACCGGATACTCGCGAGCCATCCGTGCTATTGCCTTGTTGAGCTCCACGGCATTGGCCGGATCGATCGGATGGCTGGTGTAGTCGACGCTGACGCCATACCTCTCCGCGATACCACGGATCGCGTTTTCGGTCTCCCGCAGGCGACTGAGTTGCTCCGGGCTGAACTTGGGGATTTCTGACTCCGACCCTCTGTCGTCTCGAACGGACTGGTCGATCGGATAGTCGACCTGGTATCGTCGGGTTGTATTTCCAGGTCCGTCGACTGTCGGGGTCGCGCGAGTATTGTCTCGCCGCGTTTCCTGTGCATCCGGTGCCTGGTCGTCGGTTGCGTCGGCCTTATTCTCGGAACGGCGGGCGTCATCTGGCCGGTCGGTGGTGGCTTGGGCGCCCGGCTCCTGGCGTTCCGTGGCGTTGGCGGCGGCTGCGCCATGGCGGCTGTCGGCGCGTGAGGCGAAACCCTCGACGCCGGGGCGGTCCGGTGGAGACGGCCGTCGCCGGCCGGTTGGCTCTTCGCCCGCCTTTTCGCCGTCCGCGTCGGAGCCGGCGGCGATGCGGTCAAAGGCCATCGGTCCCAACCTTGCGATCAGTCGCGGGAATGACGACGCTAGCCCCGCCCGTGCCGTTCCTTGACGGTAAGTCTGACCATACCGGACACCGCTCAAGCGCAGCAGTAACGGACTTGTCGCCTGACTCGGACGACACACATTCTTCGTTGACGCGATAGCTCCGATAAGCCGGGTTATCAGCAGGTCGCCCAACGTCCTGCGGGGGGAAGGTCTAGAGTCTCTCCAGAGCAGATGCCGATTGATGGCTGCTCGCCCGGGTGAACCGCACCTTCCGCAACAAGCAGGACGGGCTGATGGTGGGGTACGCGTCGCTGCATGAGAACCTGCTCGCGGCCCTGGCCGAGTACACCAGCAGCGACCAGCAGCACAGGCCGATGGGTCGGGACTTGGACGACGCGCTGGTCAAGGTCCGCGACCTCGTCGACGTCCTCGGCAACATCCTGCTGGCGGGATATCCCTGGCGGGAGAACCTGCGGCCCAGGGCACCGCGCGTGTACCGGGAGACCGTGCTCGGCGCGACCAACTATCTGCGCGATCCGCCGCTCAACCAGTCGGCCGACCCCGAAGGTTCAGGCCGAGGGCGAGGGGTCCGGCTGCGGGCGGCCGCCGGCTACCGCCGGGACGCCGGTGCGGCCGACGAGGCCGCATCTCCCGCCGGCCGGACGGGAAGGCCGTTCCGGCCGCGCGGATGGCTGCCGACGGACGGCAGCGTGGCGCGGCGACCGGGGGGCCGCCGCGCCATGGGTGCGGTGCTTCCGGTGTCCGGTGTCAGGCGCTGCAGGAGACCGTGGGCCAGGTCCAGTTGCCGTTGGTCTGGATGGTGACGCCGAAGTTGTTGCCGTTGCCGTTCGGTCTGGCGGTCATGATCTGTCCGCTGGAGTCCCAGGTGGCGTTGATGTTCCAGGTGGCGATGATCTTTTCGGGGTAGGGGACGTTCATGGTCACGGTCCAGTTGTTGGAGCCGGAGACCGAGACGTTGAGGTTGTAGCGGTCGCTCCACTGCTGGCCGGCCGACAGCGTCGCGGTGCAACCGCCCCCACCGCCGGAGCCACCGCCACCGCCGGAGCCACCGACGGTGATGTTGGAGCTTCCGCTGCTCTGGTATCCCTCGGTGGCGAGGATCTGGTAGTTGAACGTGCCCAGGTTCATGCCATGGGCGGCCCAGGCGTTGAAGTGGTTGGCGGCGGTGATGGTGCCGCCGGTGCGCTTGGACTGGCGCACGCTCCAGTACTGGTTGAAGGTGGCGGTGCCGATGATGGACGGTGCGTTGTAGCGGGTGGTCTCGTAGATGTCGTAGGTGCCGCCGTCGCTGGTGACGGTGCCCTTGTAGGTGCCGGTGGGCCGGTAGGTGCCCCAGTTGTCGACGATGTAGTACTCCACCAGCGGGTTGGTGGTCCACCCGTACAGCGACAGGTAGGCGTTGCCGGAGGGGTTGAAGCTGCCCGAATAGGTCACCGTGCGCGCCGCGCCGGGGTTCCAGCCCTTGCCGGCGACGAAGTTGCCGACGTTGCTCCAGGAGGTGCTGTAGTTGCCGCCGGAGCCCAGGGTCATGGAGACCGATCCGCCGCCGTCGGTCCAGAACGAGTAGAAGTAGCCGTTGTTGGTGCCGGTCTGGTTGGTGGTGATGACCGTGTCGGCGCCGGCGGTGCCGGGCATCAGCACCGCCATCGCGACGGCGCAGGCGGCACTGATCAGCAGCTTGACGCGCGCGCCGATGAACAGCCTGGTGGGGCCGCGTCCGCGGCTTCTCGGACAGACGGGGACATCGTTCATGCGGGGGTTCCTCCTTCGAACGCTGGCGGGGCGGCCAGGCCGTGACGCGCCACGAGAGCCGCCGGGCGGCGGCTCTGGCGGGCCGTGCCGATCGGGTGAAGCGAGTATGCGCCCGGACCGAAGCGGCGTCAACGATTAATTTCGAAACATTTCGGTCGTCTCGATGGCCTCGCGTCCCGCCGAAACGTCGATGACATGGCCATCCTTGATGTATGGCGGCGAAGCGTTCGCCTGAAAAACGATGAAAGGCCGGTTCGGCGGCACATATGATGCGAAATCTTTCGCAAACAGATCGGTCTCCTGGATGGACGTTGCGACGGCCGGCCGTGGCGCCGGGAGATCTGCCTGCGGAGATGGTCGCCCTCGGGCGAGTCCGCGCCCGGGGACGGCCATGCCGCACGGCCGGCCGGGAGCGGATACGGCCGATGAGGGTCGGCGGGTCCCGCTCATGACGCACGCCGCTTCCCGTCCGGCCGCCCATGGCGATCAGACGTGGCGCGGGGCAGGCCCCGCGACGCTCGATCCCGCCACCGGGTCCACCGGCCGGATGCGAGCTCTCCGGTGGGGCCGTGGGCGACCCGGATCGATGCCGATGCCCCGGCGTGCGGCGCCGAACCCGCGGTGTCGCCAGACCGGCGATGCGTGATCGGCGGTACGCGACACGGGCGTGGCGTACGTCAGGATGAGGCGGGCGCGCCGGCCGTGAGGGAGAAGTAGGCCTCCTCCTCCTGGGCGAAGTGCAGGGTGAGTACGGCGTGCAGGCCGTACAGGCAGGCGCGCAGGTCGTCCAGCCGGGCCGGATCCAGGCCGTCGGCGCGGGCCAGGTCCAGGTGCCGGCCCAGGCGGCGGACGAGCCGCTCGATCTCGGCGTGCGCGCGGCTCATGGTGGTCGTCACCTCGGGGCCGCCCAGCGCCCGCGCCAGCGCCGGGTACAGACGGGTCTCCTCCGCGCGCTCGTGCGGCAGCAGGTCGACGGCGAGGAACCGGTGCACCGCGCGGAGCCGGTCGAGGACGTCCGGGCACGGCGTGCCGCCCAGCGCGTCGGCGGCCGACCGGATGTCCTCCAGCGCCGGGCGTAGCGTCGCGTGCTCCTCGTCGAAGCGGCGCAGCAACGCGTCCGTGTCGGCGTCCAGCGCCGCGCGGGTGCCGCGGCCCTCGCGCAGGGCACGCAGCGCGTTGAAGATCACCGCGACGTCGATCAGCTCCTGCAGCACGGCGCCCGCCGCCGGCGGTATGAAGCCGAACGCCGCCCCGCCCATGGCCGCCAGCGACAGCGCCATGCCGGCGCCCGCGCTCTGCACCGCGATGCGCCGCGCCCGGCGGGCGACGTCCATCGCATCGGCCAGCCGCTCGAGCCGGTCCGCGGTGATCACCACGTCGGCGGCCTCGGACGACGCGGCCGTGCCGCGGGCGCCCATCGCCACGCCGACGTCGGCCGCCGCCAGCGCCGGCGCGTCGTTGATCCCGTCGCCGACCATCGCGGTGACCGACTCCTCCTCGCGCACCGCCCGCACCTTGGCGTCCGGCGGCTGCTCGGCCAGCACCCGGTCGACGCCCAGTACGGTGGCGACGCTCTCGGCCACGTCGGCCCGGTCGCCGGTCAGCATCACGATCCGCCGGATGCCCGCCGCGCGCAGCCGCCGCAGCGTGCGGGCCGCGTCGGGCCGCACGGCGTCGCGGAGCAGGATCACGCCGCGCGATTCGCCGTCGACGCCCACCCACACGGTCATCGCGCCGTCCAGGGCGGCCCGCGCGCGCACCGCGACCGCCCACGGCGCCGGCGCCGAGACCGCCTTGCCGACCGTGACCTCGTGCCCGTCCACGACGCCGCGCGCCCCCAGCCCCGGCACCTCCCGCACGTCGCGGGGCGGCGGCAGGCCGATCCCGCGGCGGTGCGCGGCCCGTACGACGGCCTCGGCGAGCACGTGCGAGGACATCTGGTCCACGGCCGCGGCCAGCTGGAGCATCTCGCCGGGATCGGTGCCCGGCGCCGCGACGACGTCGGCGACCTCGGGCCGGCCGGCGGTCAGCGTGCCGGTCTTGTCGAGGATCAGCGTGCGCGCCCGTCCCAGCGTCTCCAGCGCGGCGCCGCCCTTGACGACGACGCCGTGCCGCGCCGTGCGGGACAGGCCCGCCACGATCGCGGCCGGCGCGGCCAGCAGCAGCGGGCAGGGCGTCGCGACGACCAGGACGGCCACCGCCCGCACGAGCTGCCCGGATGCGGCCCAGGCGGCGCCCGCGACGGCCAGCGTCAGCGGCAGGAACAGCGCGGCGAACCGGTCGGCGAGCCGCACCGTCGGGGCGTTGCCGGCCTGTGCCTCGCGCGCGAGCCGCACCACCCCGGCGTACGTGCTGTCCGCGGCGGTCCCGGTCGCGCGCAGATCGAAGGCGTGCCCGGCGTTGACCGTGCCGCTGCGCACCGCCGTGCCCGCCCGGCGCTCCACCGGCAGGGCCTCGCCGGTCAGCGCCGACTCGTCCAGCACGGCCGGGCCGCGCTCGACCACCCCGTCGACCGGGACGACCTCGCCGGCCGGCACCAGCAGCCGGTCGCCGCGCGCCACGGTCTCCAGCGGCACCCGTTCGACCGCCGCGCCGTCACGGCGGTACGCCCACCGCGGCGTGCGTTCGAGCAGCGCGCGCAGGTCGCGCCGGGCGCGGCGGCTCGCGTACCCCTCCAGCGCCCGGCCGGAGGTCAGCATGACCGCGATCAGGGCACCGGCGAAGTACTCGCGGACCACGAGCGCGCCCGCGAGCGCGAGCACCGCGATCGCGTCCACGCCGAGGCGCCGGTGCCGCAGCGCGTCGACCACCCACCACACCGCCGGGCCGAGCGCGAGGATCGTCGCCGCGGCCCACAGGGCGTTCGCCGGGCCGGTCAGGCCGAGGAGGAAGCAGGCGCCGCCCGCCGCGAGCGGGCCGACGGTGCCGGCCAGCAGGGCGGCGTCGGGCGTGGCCCTCATGCCGGCTCCTCGTTCCGCATCGACGACGGCGCGGCGAACCACAGCGTCTGCCCGGCGCGGAGGGTGGTCACCGGCCCGCCGCCGACCGCGACCTGGATCGGCGGCTGGACCGACCGGCGCAGGCCGATCCGGATGCCCTCGTGCGTGGTGCGCAGCCGCACGCCCCAGTGCCCGCGGTAGTGCAGCTCCATGCCGAGGCCGGGCAGCCCCGGCGGCAGGTTCGGGTTGAGGCGGAGAACGTCGCCGCGCGGCTCCAGGCCGGTGTAGCAGCGCTGCGCCAGGTCCAGGGTGCCGGCCATGGCGCCCAGGTGGATGCCCTCGCCGGTCGTGCCGCCCTGCACGTCGTGCACGTCGCTGTCGAGGGCCTCCAGGAAGAACCGCCAGGAGGCGCGGCGGTCGGACCGCGCCAGCACCCACGCGTGCGTGACCGCGCTCAGCGTCGAGCCGTGCGAGGTGCGGGCCAGGTAGTACTCGACGGTCCGGCGGATCGTGTCGTGGTCGAGCGCGTACCCGAGCCGGGCGAACAGCGCGCTCAGCTCGGCGGCGGACAGCAGGTAGAACAGCATGAGCACGTCGGCCTGCTTGGACGCCTTGTACCGGTTCGGCGAGTCGCCCTCGGCCTCCAGGATGCGGTCCAGGCGGCGGATGTCGCCGTATTTGGCGCGGTAGCCGTTCCAGTCGAACTCGGCCAGGTCCTCATAGCCGGCGAACTGGCTGATCACGCCGTCGGCGTGGAACACCACCCGCAGCCGCCGGCTCACCTCGTCCATGCGGGCGAGCTCCGCGGGGGACAGCTCCAGGCGCTCGGCCAGCTCCTCGCGCCGCGCCGGCGGCAGCAGCTCCAGCACGTCGAGCGCCCGGGACAGGGTCCAGGCCGCCATGACGTTCGTGTAGGCGTTGTCGGCCAGTCCCGGTACGGCCGCGCCCGGGTAGGCGTCGTGATACTCGTCCGGGCCGATCACGCCGGAGATCGTGTACCGGCCCGAGGCGGGATCGAGCGCCGCCAGGTCGGCCCAGAACCGGGCGATCTCCACGAGCATCTCGGCGCCGTGCGCGGACAGGAACGCCACGTCCCCGGTCGCCTCGTAGTACTGCCACACGCAGTAGGCGACCGCCAGCCCGATGTGCCGCTGCAGCCGCGAGTTGTCCGGCAGCCAGCGCCCCGACCGCGGGTTGAAGTGGACGAGCGGGGTCTCCTCGCGGCCGTCCCCGGCGCTCTGCCACGGGTACATCGCGCCCGCGTGCCCGGCCTCCCGCGCCGCCCGGCGGGCCGCCGGCAGCCGCCGCCACCGGTACAGCAGCAGCGACCGGACGACGTCGGGCAGGCGCAGGCTGAGGAACGGCAGCACGAACAGCTCGTCCCAGAACACGTGCCCGCGGTACGCCTCGCCGTGCAGCCCGCGCGCGGGCACGCCGACGTCCAGGCCGACGATGTGCGGCGACGCGGTCTGCAGCAGGTGGAACAGGTGCAGGTGGATCGTGCGCTGTGCGCTCGTGCGGCCCACGTCGAGCACGCCGCGCCGCCACAGGTGGTCCCAGGCGAGGGTGTGCCGTTCGCGCAGCCCGCGGAAGGACGGGGCGCGCTCGGCGCCCAGCCGGGACGCCTCGGCGTAGCCGCCGGTGGCGTGGTCCCGCGACGTGTACAGCGCCACGATCTTCTCGACCGTCACCGGCTCCTCCGGGCGCACCGCCACGGTCGCGTGCCGGGCCACCCACCCGGGCTCGGTCCGCGTCTCCTCGGCCGCGGGCTCCCGGCCGGCGACCGCCGTACGGGCGGTCAGCGCGATCCGCACCGCCGACGTGACGGTCTCGGCCTCCAGCCAGATCAGGTCCGCCTCGCCGCCGGTCCCGCGGATCTCCAGGTGGGCGTCGGCCAGCCCCCGGTACCGGGCGACGCCGTCGTTGCGCACCCGGCCGTCCAGGCCGGAGCGGATCTCCAGGAGGCCGGACCAGTTCTCCGGGCGGATGACGGTGCGCAGGGCGGCCAGGTGCGGGTCGTCCATCGACACGAGCCGCTCCTGCTCGACCTCGGTGATCCGTCCCGCGGCGTCCTGGTGCCGCAGCCGCCGGGTGAGCAGGCCGCCGCGCAGGTCGAGCCGCTGCCAGTGGTCGAGGATCCGCCCGGCGCCCGGCGCGAACCACTCGCCGCCCTCGGGCCGGAAGGTCAGCGGCAGCCAGTTCGGCGCGTTCACCAGGTCCTCGTTCACGACCGTGCGCCCGGCGATCCGCGACGGCAGGCGGTCGTAGCAGCCGGCGATGTAGGTGCCGGGATGGTGCACGGCGTCGGCGGTCGCCTCGGGGGCGGAGCCGCGCGTGGCGAAGTACCCGTTGCCCAGCGTGCACAGGGCCTCGCGCAGCCGTTCGCGGGCCGGGTCGACGCCCTCGTACGTGACAAGCCACGCCGGCATGGCCTGCCCTCCTCGTCTCGTCCCTGCCCCGATTCCATCCGTGCCGCGCCGGCCGCGGCAGAGGCGGACTTCCCCGTGCGCCGGGACTTCCGTCCCTGCCGAGCACGGCGGAGAGCGCGGCGGTACGCGGGCGGAGGACGCCGGAACCGCCGCGAGGGCCGCCGCCGGGCCGCCCGGAGCGCCGCCGGGGGAGGGAGCGGAGCCGCCGGAACGCGGGGTCGGCGCCGGAGGGCCGGGAACGCCCGCCGGGGCGCCGGGCGCTGGAGGCGCCGCGCCGCCCGGCGCCCGCACCGGCCCGCGCCCGCACCTCCGGTCGGTCAGCCGGCCCCGCGTGCCGCCCAGCGGCGCCGGATCAGCAGCCGGTGCAGCTCGTCGACGCTCCAGACCACGAACGGGAAGGCAATGATCACCGCGACCACGTCCAGGGGCAGCGCCGCCGTGCCGAACACCCGCTGGACGGGGGGCGCGTAGACCAGGAGGGCCGTGAACGCCAGCTCGAACGCGATGCCCCACAGCAGCAACGGGTTGCTCGTCAGCCCCACCCGCCGCAGCGACGCGCGCTCCGTACGGGCGGCGAACGCGGTGCCGACCTGGCACATCACGATGCCGGCGAAGGTCGCGGTGGTCGCCTCCACGTACGCGTGGTGCAGCGGGCTGCCTGCGCCGGTCGCGTCACCGGGCCGCCAGCCGGCCCGCCACAGCACGAAGAAGAACGCGACCAGCACCAAGACGGCGGACACGATGCCGAGCAGCCCCCAGGCCCGGGCGAGCATGCCGCCGGTGATCACGCTCTGGCCGCGGCGGCGCGGCGGCCGGTCCATGATGCCCGGCTCGGCCGGCTCGCGGCCCAGGGCCAGCGCGGGCAGCGTCTCGGTGCCCAGGTCGATGGCGAGGATCTGCAGCACGGTCAGCGGCAGCGGCACGGCGCCGGCGCTGAGCGCGAAGACGAGGAACGGCACGACCTCCGGGACGGCGTGCGCGAAGATGTAGAGGATGAACTTGCGCACGTTGTCGTAGACGCGGCGGCCCGCCTCGATCGCGGCCACGATGGTGGCGAAGTTGTCGTCCGTGAGCACCATCGTCGCCGCCTCACGGGCCACGTCGGTGCCCGACCGTCCCATCGCGACGCCGATGTCGGCGCGGTGCAGCGCGGGCGCGTCGTTCACGCCGTCCCCCGTCATCGCCACGACCTGCCCGCGGGCGTGCAGCGCGTCGGCGACCCGCAGCTTCGTCTCCGGCGACGAGCGGGCGAAGACGATCTCCTGCTCCTCGGCGAGCAGCTCGTCCAGCTCGTGGTCGTGGACGTGCTCGGCCTCGGCCACCACGTGCAGCCGCGGCCGGCCGATGCCGACCTCGCGGGCGATCTCCGCCGCGGTCACCCCGTTGTCGCCGGTGACGACGTGCACCCGCACGCCCGCGTGGTGGCAGCGGCGCACGGCCGCGGCGACCTCCGGCCGGGGCGGGTCGTACAGGCCGACCAGGCCGATCAGCCGCAGGTCGCGCTCGGCGTCCTCTCGCCGCGCCGGCACCCGGGCGAGGTCGCGGCGGGCGGCGGCGAGCACCCGCAGCCCGCGCCGGGCCAGCGCGGCCGCCTCGGCGAGCGCGCGGTCGCGTCCGGGGTCCGCCGTGCGGGCGAGCACCGCCTCGGGTGCGCCCTTCACGTACACGCTCACCGGCCCGGCGGTGCCCGGGGGAGCGGCGCCGGCCGCCGGTGGCACGCCCGCCCCGGACGGGTCAGCCGCGGCACTGAACGGCACCGCGTCGCCTTCCGCCGCGCCGGCCCGGGTGACGACCGACATCAGCCGCAGCAACGGGTCGAAGCGGAACAGGGCCAGGCGGCGCTCGTCCCGTGCGGCCAGGTCGGCCGGGCGGCCCAGCCAGGCCGCGGCCTCCACGAGGGCGATCTCGGTCGGGTCGCCGGTCAGCGTCCGGCCGTCGCGGCCGACCGTGGTGCACTCGGCCATCGCCGCCGCCAGCTCCTCGAATCCGGCCGGGTGCGGATCGGACCGGTCGGCGGCGCCGAGCGGCGTCCACACGGCCTGCAGGCGCATCCGGTTCTGCGTCAGCGTCCCGGTCTTGTCCGTGCAGATCACCGCCGTCGACCCGAGCGTCTCCACGGCGCTGAGCCGCTTGACGACCGCGCCCCGGCGGGCCAGCGACCGCACGCCGACGGCGAGCGCGAGCGTGATCGTGGGCAGCAGCCCTTCCGGCACGTTCGCCACCAGCAGCCCGATCGCGAACGTCAGCGCCGCCGCCGCGGCCATCCCCGACACCAGCCCGATCACCAGGAACGCGGCGCCCCCGCCGACGGCGACCGCCGCGATCAGCCACGCGACCCGCTTGACCTGCACCTCGAGGGGGCTCCGCTCGCGTGCGGTGCGCTGGCTGAGCGCCGCGATGCGGCCCAGCTCGGTGTGATCGCCGGTGGCGAAGACCACCGCACGGGCCTCGCCGCCGGCGCAGGTGGTGCCGCTGAAGACCAGGTTGTGCTCGCGCAGCGCCGGCGCGCCGTTCTCGGACGGGCCGGCCCGCCGGCTCACCGGCAGCGACTCGCCGGTCAGCATGGACATGTCCACCTCGAGCGCGCCGTCGATCAGCCGGGCGTCGGCGGGCACCTTGTCGCCCTCGCCGAGCAGCACGATGTCGCCCGGCACCACCGCGGCGACCGCCACGGTCACCTCGCGGCCGTCCCGTACCACCCGCGCGTGCTCGGGCAGGTAGCGGGCGAGCGCCTCGACCGCCCGCTCGGCCTGCCGTTCCTGCAGGAGCGCGAAGACGGCGTTGAGGAGGATCACCGCGACGATCGCGGCGGCCAGCACCGGCGTGCCCGCCACGTACGCCAGTACGCCCGCCACCCACAGCAGCAGGGCGAGCGGGTGCACGAGCTGGCCCACGAGCTCGTCGAGCAGCGACCGCCGGTGCCGCCGCCGGACCTCGTTCGGCCCGTACACGGCGAGCCTGCGGTCGGCCTCGCGGGAGGACAGCCCCCGCGGGCCGGTGCGCAGGTCGCGGCGCAGCCGGGGGAGCGGTTCGCGCGGGTCGGGGGGCGACAGCGCGGGACTCGTCATGATCCCAGCGTCCGCCGGGTACCGCCGCGCGGGAGCGGCCGTCGGGGCCGGGACGCGGGCCGAAGGTCCCTTTCCATGGTGACCTGCGCCTGCTGACCGGACCGGCGTGCGGGCGAATGCTTGGGACATGCCGGATACCGCGTCCTCCGAGGCCGTCTACGCGCTGCTCATCGACGGCACGCCCGTGCGGATCCGGGCGCTGGGTACGGACGATCTCGACGCCGTCCGCGACCTGCACCGCGGAATGTCGCCCGACAACCTCTACCTGCGCTTCTTCGGCCATGGCGAGCGCACCGCCGACGAGGTGGCCGCGCACCTGTGCCGCGACTCCGGCCCGGAGGGGGCCGCCCTCGGCCTGTGGCTCGCCGGGGACCTCGTCGGCGTCGCCGAGTACGACCCGGCCGGCGAGGAGGGCGTCGCGGAGATCGCGCTCGCCGTCGCGGACGACATGCACGGCCGCGGTGTCGGCACACTCCTGCTGGAGCACCTCGTGTCGCTGGCCCGTGAGCGCGGCGTCCGCGAGTTCCGCGCCCAGACGCTGATGCAGAACGTCACGATGCTACGGGTCTTCTCCTCCGCCGGGCTGCCGGTGCGCCGCCGCGTCGCCGGCGGCATCGTCGAGGTCACCATGCCGCTCGCGACCGACGCGCCCTACCTCGACGCGGTCGCCGAACGGGAGCGGCGCGCCGACGTCGAGAGCCTGGCGCACGTGCTGCGCCCGGCGTCGATCGCGGTCGTCGGCGCGGGCCGCCGGGCGGACTCCGTGGGCGGGGCGGTCCTGCGCCGCCTGGTCTCCTCGCCGTTCCGCGGCACGGTGTGGGCGGTGAACCCGCGGGCGGGCGCGCTGCTCGCCGGCGTGCCGTGCTTCCGCTCCGTCACGGACCTTCCCGAGGCCCCCGACCTGGCGGTGGTCGCGGTGCCGCCGGACGCCGTGGTGCCGGTCGCGGAGGACTGCGGCCGCCGGGGCGCCCGCGCGCTCGTCGTGATCACCTCCGGCGTCGAAGGTGCCGGGCTGCTCGCCGTCTGCCACAAGTATGGCATGCGGCTCGTCGGCCCGAACTGCTTCGGCGTCGCCGACACCGCCGCCGGGCTGGACGCGACGTTCGCCGCCCGGCCGGTCCGCCCCGGCGTCGCCGGCATCGTCGTCCAGTCCGGCGGGATCGGCATCGCGCTGCGCGATCGTCTGTCGCGCCTGGGTATCGGCGTGTCGTCCTTCGTGTCGGTCGGCGACAAGTACGACGTCAGCAGCAACGACCTGCTCATGTGGTGGGAGTCCGACGCCACCACCCACCTCGGCGTGCTGCACGTGGAGTCGTTCGGCAACCCCCGCAAGTTCGCCCGTACGGCGCGCCGGGTGGCCCGCCGGATGCCGCTGCTCACCGTCGTCGCCGGACGGTCGGCGGCGGGGCAGCGGGCGGCGGCCTCGCACACCGCCGCCGCGGCCACCCCGGCCGTGACCCAGGAGGCGCTGTTCCAGCAGGCCGGCATCATCGTCACCCGCGGCCTCGGCGAGTTGGTCGGCGCCGCCGCGCTGCTGGCCCACCAGCCGGTGCCGGCCGGCCCGCGGGTGGCGATCGTGTCGAACGTCGGCGGCGCCGGCGTGCTGACCGCCGATGCCTGCGCCGACGCCGGCCTGACCGCCGCGGCGCTGTCGGAGCCGACCGTCCGCGCGCTGGCGCGGCTGCTGCCGCACGGCGCTGCGTGCGCCGGGCCGGTCGACACCACCGCGGCGATCTCCCCGGGCGTGTTCGCCCGCTGCCTCGACGTCGTCGCCGCCGACGACGCGGTCGACGCGGTCATCGCGGTCGTGGTCCCGACCGCCGTGTCCGACCCCGCCGAGCGGCTGGGGGCCGGTGGTGCCGCCAAGCCGATGGCGGCCGTCCTCCTCGACCAGCCCGAGCCCGTCGCCGTACGGTCCGGGCCGGGCGACCGGCACGTCCCGTCGTACGCGTTCCCCGAGGACGCGGCCCGCGCCATGGCGCGAGCCTGCGCCTACGGCCGGTGGCTGCGGCGTCCCCTCGGCCGCGCGCCGTCGAGGGCCGGACGCGGCGGCGCGGGTGATCGCCGATTTCCTCGGCGCTCACCCCGACGGCGGCTGGCTGTCACCGCCGGAGACGATGGCGCTGCTCGCCGCGTACGGCCTGCCGCTGGCGCCCTGGCGCTGGGCCCGCACGGCCGAGGAGGCCGTCGCGGCGGCTGCCGAGCTGGGCGGCGAGGTCGCGCTCAAGGCGGACGTGCCCGGCCTGATACACAAGAGCGACGCCGGGGCGGTACGGCTCGGCCTGCGCGGCGCGGCCGACGTCCGCAGCGCCTATGGCGGGTTCGCGGCGCGCTTCGCCGGCCTGCGCGGCGTGCTCGTGCAGGCGATGGCCGCCGAGGGCGTCGAGGTGCTGTGCGGCATCGTCCAGGAACCGGTGTTCGGCCCGCTGGTCGTCTTCGGGCTCGGCGGCGTCGCGACGGAGGTCCTGGGCGACCGGTGCGCCCGGCTCACCCCGCTGACCGACGTGGACGCCGCTGAGCTGGTCCGCTCGATCCGCGGCGCGCCGCTGCTGCTCGGCCACCGCGGCCGGCCTTCGGTCGACACGGCGGCGCTGGAGGACGTCCTGCTGCGGCTGTCCCGCCTGGCCGACGACCACCCCGGCGTCGCGGAGCTGGACCTCAACCCGGTCATCGCCCGGGCCGACGGCACCGTCGCCGTGGACGCCCGCGTGCGGGTGGTGCCCGGGCGGCGCTGGGATCCCTACCTGCGCCGGCTCCGCTGACCGATCGGCGGTTCGTATCCTGTATGTCGCCGGTCGGAGGGCCTCCCTGGGGGTCGCCCGGGACTGGGATGATGATGGGGACGACGCGGCCTACAGGAGGAACCGTCGACGTGCCTGTCCAACCGCCGGGAGACGACGACACTCGCCTCAGCCTGCCCCAGTTGCGGCTGGATGACCTGCTGGGCGAGTTGCAGACGAGGCTCAACGCGGTGCTGGCCACCCGCGACCGGGTGCACGCGCTGCTGGAGGCCGTCGTCTCGATCGGCAGCGACCTCGATCTGGAGACGGTGCTGCGCCGCATCGTCGAGGCCGCGAAGACGCTGGTCGACGCCCGCTACGGCGCCTTGGGCGTCATCGGGGACGGCGACCGGCTTGTACAGTTCGTCACGGTCGGGGCCGACGATGAGGAGATCGCCGCGATCAGGCACTGGCCGCACGGCGAGGGCATCCTCGGACTGCTGATCAAGGAGCCGCACGCGCTGCGGCTGGCCGATCTGAGCGCGCACCCGGAGTTCACCGGGTTCCCGGAGAACCATCCGTCGATGCGCAGCTTCCTCGGCGTGCCCATCCGGGTCCGCGACGAGGTGTTCGGCAACCTCTACCTGACCGAGAAGGTCGGCGGCGGCGAGTTCGACGAGGACGACGAGAGCGTGCTGATCGCCTTGGCCACCGCGGCCGGCGTGGCGATCGAGAACGCCCGCCTGTACCAGGACGCGCGCCGCCGCGAGCGCTGGCTCGAGGCGTCGGCCGAGGTCTCGACGTCTCTGCTGTCGGGAACCGGGTCCGGCGACGTCATCGCGCTGGTGGCTGAGCGCGCGCGGCAGATCTGCGACGCCGACGTGGCCTGGGTCGCGCTCGCCGAGGGCGACGGGCTGGTCGTCGAGACGGTGTCCGGCGAGCGGGCCGGCCGCCTTCAAGGCCTGCACGTGCCGGTCGACGGCGACGCCGCGGCGAGCCACGTCTACCGCAGCGGCGAGCCGCTGGCGCTCGTGGACGCCGGCGACGAGGCCCGCCGGTTCGGCGTGCCCGCCGACGTCCCGTTCGGCCCGGCGCTCATCGTTCCACTGGGGCACGGCACCGGCGCCCGCGGCGTGCTGATGGTCGCGAGCGAGCCCGGCAAGGCGGTCTTCGGCGAGCCGGTGCGCCGCCTGCTGGAGCCGTTCGCGGCCCAGGCCGCCGTCGCCCTGGAGCTCGCCGACCGGCGCCGCGACGCCGAGCGCCTCGTGGTCCTGGAAGACCGCGACCGGATCGCCAAAGACCTGCACGACACCGTGATCCAGCGGCTCTTCGCCACCGCCATCACCCTCATGAGCGCCATCAAGATGACGGAGAAGCGTGAGGTCGCCGTGCGCGTGCAGCGGGCCGTCGACGACCTGGACGACACGATCCGGCAGATCCGCTCGACGATCTTCGCGTTGCAGACCACGACGGGGCAGACGCTGCGCACCCGGGTGCACGGCGTCGTCGACAGCGCCGCCGAGACCCTGGGCTTCGCCCCGGCCGTGCGCCTCGACGGCCTGCTGGACACGGTGGTCGACGAGGTCACCGGCGAGAACGTCCTGGCCGTCCTCCAGGAGGCGCTGTCCAACGTCGCCCGGCACGCGCAGGCGCGGCACGTCACCGTCGCGCTGGCGGTCCGCGGCGACCGGCTCACCCTGCGGGTCGAGGACGACGGCGTCGGCATCCCGGAGGGCGGCCGGCGCAGCGGCCTGCGCAACATGGCCGAGCGCGCCGCCGCCCTCGGCGGCACCTTCGAGGTCGGGCCGCGCGAGGGCGGCGGCACGGTGCTGGACTGGCAGGTCCCGCCGTCCGCCGGCGAAGATGCCTCCGCCTGACCGCGCACGGGCGGGATCGGCCGCCCGCATTCCCGCCCGCACGCCATGGGGGCGAACGGCCCCGCCGCCGCGCCAGGTCGACGCGCCGCACGAGGTCGCCGGCGGCCGTCTCACCGGCCCGGCGCCGCGGAGCCCCCACGCCCCAGCGGGGGAGCGGGCGCCGTGAAGCCGCGATGAAGGCGCCGGGGAGCGGGAACCGTCTCTCCGGACCCTTGTCGGACCGTGCCGCGTCCCCGACGGAACCGTGCCCCTGGCAGCCCTGGCGGACCTGGTAAAGGGATTTCCCGTCCGGCCCCGGGTGGAAGCCCGTTCTTCGTTCCCTGCCGCCCGCACGACCGCGCCCCCGGCACAGCATGGTCCGCCCCGGCATGAAGGACCTTCGCCCATGTCGCCGCCGTCTCCGGCGGGATGCGATGGAAGGTGGAGGTGATCGGGATGCTGGTCCGAGAGGTGATGACGACCCCGGTGGTCACCGTGCCCCGGGAGTGGACGGTCAAGCAGGCGATTCACCTGCTGTACACCGAGGACATCACCGCCGCGCCCGTGGTCGACGAGGACGGGCACATGGTCGGGATCGTCAGCGAGATGGACCTGCTCCGCGGCGAGTTCGAGGCAGATCCGCGCGCCTACCTGCGCCCGAGGGCGCAGCCGGAGTCAGCGCCGCCCACCACCGTCGAGCAGGTCATGACCCCCAACGTCCGCACGGTGCGCGAGACCGGGGACGCGATGGAACTCGTCGACCTCATGATCACGACCGCGCTGAAGAGCGTTCCCGTCCTCCGCGACGGCGAGCTGGTCGGCATCGTCAGCCGCCGCGACCTCATGGGCGTGCTGGCCCACGGCGACCAGCGGATCCGCGACGACGTCGTCGCCGCCCTGCGCGACCTGTCCGCCGAGACGGCCCGAACGCGGGTCGCCGTGCACGATGGGATCGTCGAGCTGTCCGGCGAGCGCGACGACCGGTCGGCGCGGATCGCCGAGGCCATCACGCGTACGGTGCCCGGCGTCGTCCGGGTGGTGCACCGCCCATGACCCCCCCGTGAGGCGTCCGTGCGGCAGCCCGTGACACGTCCGTACGGTGTTCCCGTGCGATGTGCCGTCCCCCGCGGTCGCCCATGGGATGTCCGTGCGGCGCTCGTGACGCGAGCCCTCCGCGAACGACGGCGCGCTGGACTGCCCTGCCGGAGGGCGCTCCGGTGCATCCGCCGGCCGCTCTGGTAGCGTCCGGACATCCAGGCCGTCGCCGAACGCGGAAAGGTGAGACCCATCATCACCAATCGGGTGCTCCCGCCCCGCGTCCGCACCGGCGGTCCGGCCGGACGCGGGAGTGCCCTCCGGAATCCTGGAAGGATCCCGTGTCCCCGTCACCGGCTTCGCCGTCCCTGTCCGCCATCGTGACCCGGCTGCGGGCCGCCGGCTGCGTGTTCGCCGAGGAGGAGGCGCGCCTGCTCGTCTCCGCGGCGCGCAGCTCCGGCGAGCTGACCGCCCTGGTCGAACGCCGGGCCGCCGGGTTGCCGCTCGAACACGTCGTCGGCTGGGCGGAGTTCCGCGGCCTGCGGGTGGCCGTCGACCCCGGCGTCTTCGTCCCGCGCCGCCGCACCGAGTTCCTCGTGGAGCGCGCCGTCGCGCTCGCCGGCCGGGCCGCCGCCGGCCGTACGCGCCAGCTCGTCGTCGTCGACCTGTGCTGCGGGTCGGGGGCGCTCGGCAGCGCGCTGGCCGCCGAGGCCGGCCCGGTGGAGCTGCACGCGGCCGACGTCGACCCGGCCGCGGTGCGCTGCGCCCGCCGCAACGTCGCCGCCGCCGGCGGCCGCGTGTACGAGGGCGACCTCTACGCGCCCCTGCCCGCGGGCCTGCGCGGGCGGGTCGGCGTCCTGCTGGCCAACGTCCCGTACGTGCCGACCGCGCGGGTGCGACTGCTGCCCGCGGAGGCGCGCGACCACGAGGCGCGCGTGGCGCTCGACGGCGGCGCGGACGGCCTCGATGTCCTGCGCCGGGTGGCCGCGGACGCGGCGCGCTGGCTCGAACCCGGCGGTCACCTGCTGTCGGAGATCGGCGAAGAGCAGGTGGCGGCGGCCGTGGACGCCGTCACCGCCGGCGGGCTGGCCGCCGCCGTCGCCCGCTGCGCGGCCCTCGGCGCCACCGTCGTCATCGGCACCCGGCCCGCCATGGCGTGAGCGCGGCCCGCGGCCCGCGTCCGCCCCCGAGGCCAGGAGCGCCGGGGCTGCGGCGGCCGTCCGTCCGGCCGCCATCGGCACGCGGGCCGGGCGGGGAGGGCCGCGGGCAGCCGGGCGACGGCCGAAATGTACGGCCCGCCGGCGGGCAGCCGCGGCGTCGCGTCGAGTCACCGACGTGCACCGGCCGTGACCGCACCCGGCCCTCGTGCGTTCTACTGCGCCGCCGGCGACGGAACCGGGAGCGTGACGAACTCGTCGAGCACGGGAAGCCGGTCGCGCACGCGGGTGATGGCGAGCAACCGGGTCATCATCGGGCTGGGTGCCATGAGGGCGAAGCCACAGCCCATCGCGCGTGCCCGGCGTGCCGCACGCAGCAGGGCGGTCAGGCCACTGCAGTCGCAGAAGGTCACCCGCGAGACGTCGAGGACCAGGACGGATCCGGGGATCGCGTGGGCGAGCGCGCGCTCGGTCGCCGGGCCCGCGGTGGCGATGTCGAGTTCGCCGTGCAGCGGCACGACGACGCTGCCCGGCGCGGCCCGGCTACTCTTGAGCTGAACGGTCACGGCTCCCCCGCCTCTCGCATCGGTCCGTGGCGACCGGCGATGACATAGCCACTTTCGCCGAGGCCCGGCGGCGCGGTTTAGGGACATTAGTCTCACCTGCCGCTCCATCCGACCCTGACGAAGCGAGTCAGGCTCTGTCGGAGCCCGCCTCCCCGCGTTCGCCCAAGCCGGTTCTGGCGCGGGCCGGCCTGGGTGCGCCACCCCGCGCGCGGCGAGGGCATCGCCTGGGCCGCCGCCCAGACCCACCTCGCGCCCTTTCCCGTCGCGTTGCGCCCGCGTCACCATCTCCGAGGGGTCGATGGACGGCGGCGCATGGCCGGATACGCGGCCGCGGCAGGATGTCGCCGCCGGTGCCGTTTCGGCCGCGGCATGCGGGAAAAACAGGGATCCGGCGGGCGACGGGGCTCCGGCACAGGATTGGGGGTGGACGGCCCGGATGGATTGGCTCGCCGAGCCCGGTTACCGGCTGAGCCGGCTGGTGTTCGAGCGCGGCCTGGCCGCGACCTACCTGGTCGCCTTCCTCGTCGCGGTGAACCAGTTCCGCCCGCTGATCGGCGAGCGCGGCCTGACGCCGATCCCGGCGTACCTGCGCCTCGTGTCGTTCCGGCGGGCGCCGAGCCTGTTCCACCTGCGCTACTCCGACCGGCTGTTCGCCACCATCGCCTGGACGGGGGCGGCGGTCGCAGCGGTGCTGCTGGCCGGGGCCGGCGACGTGGTGCCCACCGGGGCCGCGATGGCGCTGTGGGCGGTGCTGTGGGCGCTGTACCTGTCGATCGTGAACGTCGGCCAGACCTGGTACGGCTTCGGCTGGGAGTCGCTGCTGTGCGAGGCCGGCTTCCTGACGATCTTCCTCGGCAACGCGCGGGTCGCGCCGCCCGCGCCGATCCTGTGGCTGCTGCGCTGGCTGCTGTTCCGCCTGGAGTTCGGCGCCGGGCTGATCAAGATGCGCGGTGACCGGTGCTGGCGGGACCTGACCTGCCTGTACTACCACCACGAGACCCAGCCGATGCCCGGCCCGCTCAGCCGCAGCTTCCACCTGCTGCCCCGGCCGCTGCACCGGATCGAGGTGGCGGCCAGCCACGCCACGCAGCTCATGGTCCCGTTCGCGCTGTTCGCGCCGCAGCCGTACGCGAGCGTCGCCGCGGCCATCGTCATCGTGACCCAGTTCTGGCTGATCGTCTCGGGGAACTTCTCGTGGCTGAACTGGCTCACCGTGATCCTGGCGACGTCCGTGGTCGACTGGCACGGCGCCGTGCGCGCAGCCGGGCTGTCGCCGGGCCGCGGCCCGCAGGGCGTACCCGTGTGGTTCGGCGCGCTCGTGATCGCGGTCGGGGTGCTGGTGGTCGTGCTGAGCTACTGGCCCGCCGTCAACCTCCTGTCCCGGCGCCAGCGGATGAACGCCAGCTTCAACCCACTGCACCTGGTCAACACCTACGGAGCGTTCGGCAGCATCACCAAGACCCGGTACGAGGTGGTGATCGAGGGCACCGACGACCCGGCGGCGGGGCCGGACGCGGTCTGGCGCGAGTACGAGTTCAAGGGCAAGCCCGGCGACCCGTTCCGCCGGCCGCCCCAGGTCGCGCCGTACCACCTGCGGCTCGACTGGCTGATGTGGTTCGCGGCGCTGTCACCGGGCTACGCCGAGCCGTGGTTCCCGCCCTTCCTGGAAAGGCTGCTGGAGGGCGACCGGGCGACGCTGCGCCTGCTGCGCCGCAACCCGTTCCCCGACGCCCCGCCCGCCGTCGTCCGGGCGCGGCTGTACCGCTACCGTTTCACCACCCGGCAGGAGAAGCGCGCGACCGGCGCCTGGTGGCACCGCACGCTCGTCGGCGAGTTCTTCCCTCCGGTCACGCGACGCGCCGCCGCCGGGCGGCCCTCCCGCTGAACGCTCCGGCCATCCCGTACCCGCCGGCCGCGGCGAGAGGGCACCGGGGACCTTGGCCCGGCTGCGTGCGGCCGGCCGTTCGGGTCTGGCTTTCGGCCCGGCGGGTTCAGTCGGCCGGCGCCGGTACGTCGGCCCGCCCGCCGACGGGGGAGACGGCGGTGCTCAGCGGGGTCACGTCGTAGGCGAGCAGCACGTCGTCCCCGACGGGGTGGACCGACCGGCCGGTCAGCCGCACCGCGTCGGTGACGCGGTCGGAACCGAGGTCGCCGACCGCCTCGGTGCCGGCCCCCATGACGCGCGGCGAGACGGAGGCGATGAGCCGGTCGACCAGCCGGGCGGCCAGCAGCGAGGTGATCACCCGTGCGCCGCCCTCGACCATGACCGAGCGGATGCCGTCGGCGCGCAGGCAGGACAGTGCGTCGGTCAGGTCCACGCCGCCGGGACCCGCCTTGGCGACGCGTACGCCGACGCCGCGCCCGACCAGCTCACGGCGGCGTTCCGGCGGCGCGGCCTCGGTCGTGACCACGACCGTCGGAGCGTCGTCGTCGAGGACGCGGGCGTCGGGCGGCGTCCGCAGCAGCGAGTCCAGCACGACGCGGATGGGGGAGGCGCCCGTGACCAGCCGCACGGTGAGCTGCGGGTCGTCGCGCAGCACGGTTCCGACGCCCACCAGCACGGCGTCGGAGGCGGCGCGCAGCGCGTGCGAGACCCGGCGTTCGGGCTCGCCGCTGATCCACTGCGAGTCGCCGCTGCGGGTGGCGATGCGGCCGTCGAGGGTCTGGGCGTACTTCACGAGGACGTGCGGGCGTCCGGGCGGCGGGGCGACCCGGCCGAGCAGGGTGGTGGCGTCGACCGGGGTCTCGGCCACCTCCGGAAGCGGGGCGCCGAGAGGGGAGACGTGGCCCATTCGCTGTTGCTTGGTGCGCAGGTAGCGCCGGTTGTTCCGGTGCGGCGCGGTGGTGATGCCCTCCATGCGGACGACCTCGATGCCCTCGGCACGCAGGGCCTCCGCCTTGGCGGGGTTGTTGGTCAGGAGCCGCACCGACCGCACGCCGAGGGCGGTCAGGACGGCGGCGGCCTCGGTGTAGCGGCGCATGTCGCCGGGCAGGCCGAGCCGGTGGTTGGCCTCCAGGGTGTCGGCGCCCGCATCCTGTTCGCGGTAGGCGCGCAGCTTGGCTGCCAGGCCGATGCCACGGCCCTCCTGGCCGGTGAGGTAGAGGAGTACGCCGCGGCCCTCCGCGGCCAGCACGCGCAGGGCGAAACGGAGCTGAATGCCGCAGTCGCAGCGCAGGGAGTCCAGCACGTCGCCGGTGAGGCACTCGGAGTGCATGCGGGTGAGCACGGACCGTCCGTCGCCGATATCGCCCTTGATCAGCGCGAGGTACACCAGACCTGAGGGCAGCTCGAAGCCCGCGACGTCGAAGTTCCCGGCGGCGGTCGGGAGGGGTACGCGGGTTATCTCCCGGACCGGTGTTGTCATGAGGCAACATTTTCCCCACAAGATCACTGCCAAACCAGGAGGTGTTTCGCGATTCGGTCATACGGGTAGATCGTCCGCCGTGACGGCCCGCCACCTCGTCCACGTCGCCCCGCGGCGGGTGGAGATCCGCGAGACGTCCCTCCTCGACCCCGTCGGCGACGGCCGGGTCCGCGTCGAGACGCTCTTCTCCGGGATCAGCTCCGGGACCGAGCTGCTGGTCTACCGGGGCGAGGTGCCGCCGGACACCGAGCTGGACGAGAGCCTCGACGCGCTGTCCGGCACGTTCGGCTATCCGTTCCCGTACGGCTACAGCTGCGTCGGCCGGCACGACGGCGACCTGGTCTTCGCCTTCCATCCGCACCAGGACGTTCTCGTCGTGCCGGCCGACTCGCTCGTGCGGCTGCCGCCGGTCGACCCGCGCGTGGCGACGCTGTTCCCGCTCGTGGAGACCGCCCTGCAGATCACTCTGGACGCCGCGCCGCGGTACGGCGACACCGTCGTGGTGCTCGGCGCGGGCGTGCTCGGCACGCTCACCGCCCTCCTGCTGGCCCGCGCGGGCGCGCGCGTGCTGTGCGCGGAGCCGCGCGGATGGCGCCGCGAGATCGCCGCCTCGCTCGGCCTGCGCGCGCTCGCCCCCGGCGACCTGCCCGGCGCGGTCGCGCGGGAGACGGAGGGAGCCGGCGCGCCGGTGGTCGTCGATGCGACCGGCAGCCCGCACGCGCCCGGACCCGCGCTGGACCTGCTCACCCACGAGGGCACGCTGCTGCTGGCGTCCTGGCTCGGCACGAAGGACGTGACGCTGCCGCTGGGCCGCGCCTTCCACCGCCGCCGCCTGGCGATCCGCAGCACCCAGGTGTCGACGATCCCGGCAGCGCTCGGCGGCACGTGGACGCCCGAGCGCCGGCGCCGCACGGCCGCCGCGCTGCTGGCCGAGCTTCCCCTCGGCCCGCTGGCCACCCACACGTACCCGTTCGAGCGGGCGGCCGAGGCGTTCGCCGCGCTCGACCGCGGGGAAGAGGGTCTGATGCACGCCGCGCTGGCGTACGAGCCGTCCGGCGTCGCCGGGTGAGCGACGGCCGGGCCGCCGAGGAGACCGCCGGGCGGGACGAGACGGTCCAGGGGACGGCCGGGAAGGATGCCTGGCGGTCGAGGAGACGGCCGGGCGGGGCCGTCCCGGAGACGGAAGGACGACCGGGCCGCCGAGGGGCGGCGGGGAAGGGCGGCCGGACCGTTGCGGAACGGCCGGAGGAGAGGAGCCGTGGATGGGTTACGAGGCCGGGCTGAGCGGCACCGTGCGCGCAGTGCATTCGATGCCGGGCAAGCCGCCGCCCGAGGGCGAACCGCACGAGCACGACTACCGGATCGAGGTCGTCGTCGGCCGCCGGGCGCTCGACGACGCGGGCATGGTCTGCGACCTGGACATCCTCGAGGCCGCGCTGAACGAGCTGATCGCCCGCATCGCCGGCCGCGACCTGGACGAGATCAAGCCCGTGGAGGAGCCGGCGGTCACCGTCGAGGTGCTCGCGCGGTGGGTGCACGACACCCTCGCCGCGCCGGCCCGCAAGGGCGGCGCGGAGACCCTCTCCGTGCGCGTCTGGGAGTCACCGGTGGCGTTCGGCGGCTACTCGGCGAGCATCGCGTCGTAGGCGGCCAGGCACCGTTGCGCGCACCGCTCCCACGTGAACTCCTCCAGCACGTGCCGGCGGGCGGCGGCGGCCAGCCGCCGGGCGAGAGCGGGATCGCCGAGCACGGCGGAAAGACGGTCCCGCAGCCCGGCGACGTCGCCCGGCTCGACCAGGAGGCCGGTCTCGCCGTCGTGGACGATCTCCGGCACGCCGCCCACCCGGCTGCAGACCACCGGCGTGCCGCTGGCCATCGCCTCCAGCACCGTGAGTCCCAGCAGCTCGGAGATCGGCACCCGGCGGCCGTAGCAGGTGCGCTCGACCGACGGCAGCACGACGACGGCGGCCCGCCGGTACAGCTCCGGCATGTCCTCGTCGGCCACGGCCCCGGCGAACCGCACCCGGCGGTTGCGGGCGAGCCGGCGCAGCAGGTCGGGATAGCCGGACTCCGGCGGGCCGGCGTCGTGCCCGGCGGTCCCGGCCACGGTCAGCTCGGCGTCGTCCGGCATGGCCTCGATCAGCCGGTCCAGCCCCTTGTGCGGAGTGAGCCGGCCCACGAACAGCACGCCGGCGCGCCGCTCGTCCGGGCCGGGAGTGAACCGTGAGACGTCCGCGCCCCCGTACAGTACGTCCGTCCGCGCGGGCGGCGCGCCCAGCGTGGCCGCCGAGAACCGCGACACCACCAGGAACCGGTGGAACATCCGGGGCAGCGCGCCGCACCAGCCGCCCCCGCCCAGCCCGTGGTCGGTCACGGCCAGCCGGCGTCCCGACATCCGCCCGGCCAGCGCCGCCAGCCGGCTCGGCGCCGCCCGCATGTTATGGACGTGGACGATGTCCGCACCGGCCAGCGCGGCCGGCAGGCCCGGCGCGATCGGATGCACCGTGCGCCCGCGCCACCGGCCCCACGGCCGCAGCACCCGGACCCGCAGGCCGCACGGCTCCAGCTCGACCCCCGGCTCGGCGCCGAACGTCACCAGCTCGCAGTCGGCGTGCGGCGCGAGCGCGCGGGCCAGCTCCAGCGGGTAGCGCTCCCCGCCGCCGTACAGCCCGCCGGCCCCGAACACCGTCGGAGACACGTGGATGACCCGCACCGTCTCGATCTCCCTCATCACCGTCGGCGACCCGCGGTCGCTCACCGGCGGCCACCTCTACCAGCGGCGGATGGCCGAGCTGGCCCCCGCCTGCGACGCCCGGCTGACGTTCATCTCCTTCCCGCCGGGCGTGTTCCCTCTCCCCTCGGTCCACGGCCGCCGGGTGCTGCGCGCCGTCGCGGCGCGGCGGCCCGACGTGATCCTCATCGACGGCATCGCGGCCGCCTACCTCGCGCCGTACCGGACGCCGCCCGGCGTGCCCGTCGCCGGGATGCTGCACCAGCCGCCCGGCGGCATGGACCACGGGCCGGTGCGCACCCGGGTGCAGGCGGCGCTGGACCGCCGTACCTACCGCCGTGCCACTCGCCTGCTGGTGTCCAGCGCGCTGCTGGCCGAACAGGTCGCCGCGCAGGGCTTCGCGGACGTGGTCGTGGTCCCGCCCGGCCGGGATGTGCTGCGGCGGGAGGCGCAGGGGCCGTCCCGCGACCTGCGCGGCGGTGCGCGGGCGGCGCTGCTGTGTGTGGCGAACTGGCAGCCGCGCAAGGGCATCCTCGAGCTGCTCGACGCGGTCGCGGCGCTGCCGGAGGGCGCGGCGCGCCTGCACCTTGCCGGCGCTGAGAACATCGACCCGGCGTACGCGGCGCGCGTGCATCGGCGGCTGGCCCGTCCCGACCTCGCCGGGCGGGTCGTGCGGCACGGCCGCGTCCCGCGGGAGGAGATCGCCGGGTTCTACCGGGACGCCGACGTCTTCGTGCTGCCGAGCCTGCGGGAGCCGTACGGCATGGTGTACGCCGAGGCGATGACGGCGGGCCTGCCGGTGGTGGGCCGGCGGGCCGGAAACCTGCCGCACCTGGCCCGGCACGGGCGGGAGGCGCTGCTCGTCGATCCGGGGGACGCCGGCGGCCTGGTGGCCGCGCTCGGCGCGCTGTGCGACGATCCCGCGCTGCGCGTCCGGCTCGGCGCGGCCGCCCGCCGGCGCGCCGAGGGATTCCCGACGTGGGAGCGCTCCGCCGAGCTGTTCTTCGCGGCGCTCCGCGCCCTGATCTGACCAGGCGCGGCGTCCGCCCCGGTCGCAACTTAGCGTAAACGCGCAGGTCAATGGGATGATGTGGCCAATTTTGGCATAGGCTGTCGGTGTTGCGGGGGCACCATGAGGCATGCAGGGATGCCATGGAAGAAGAGATCGACTATCGGGCGCTCTTTTACGCCACGCCGAGCCCGTGCCTGATCCTGTCGCCCGATCTGATCATCGCGGACGCCAACACGGCCTACCTCCAGGCGACCGATCGGGAGAGGGACGAGCTGGTCGGTAAGTACATCTTCGACGCGTTTCCCGACAATCCCGCCGACTCGGAGTCCAACGGGATGCGGAACCTGTACGCCTCTCTGAACCGCGTCCTCGAGACGGGCCGGAGGGACACCCAGGCCCCCCAGAAGTACGACATCCCCGTGATGGGCAAGCCGGGGACGTTCGAGGAACGGTACTGGAGCCCGATCAACATCCCGATCCTGCGCCCCGACGGCTCGGTGGCAGCGATCATCCACCGGGCGGAGGACGTGACGGCGTTCATCCGCGAGCGCGGCCATGCATGCTGCGGGGCCGGCCCGGATGCGTGCGAGTCCGAGATTGAGGCCGAGCTCTACGTGCGGGCGAACGAGCTGCAGCGGCTCAACGAGCAGCTCCGGAAGGCCCACGCCCACGAGCGCGAGGTCGCCCTGGCCCTGCAGCAGGCCATGCTTCCCCACGCGCCACCCCGGATCCCCCCGCACTTCGCCGTCCGCTACCTGCCCGCCGTGGGCTCGCTGAACGTCTGCGGTGACTGGTACGACCTGGTCGACCTCGGCGACGAACGCGTCGCCGTGGCGGTCGGGGACGTCGTGGGTCACGGCCTTCACGCGGCCTGCGTGATGGGCCAGCTCCGCAGCGCGCTCAGCACCGCGGTCCGCGCCGTCGACGGACCCGCCCGGGCGCTCGACGTCCTCGGCCGCTGTGCCGAATGCATCGATGGCGCCCTCGCCACGACGGTCGTCCAGGTCGTGATCGACTGTGCCGCGCGCACCATCGGCTACAGCCGCGCGGGTCACCTCCCGCCGGTCCTGCTGTCCCCGGACGGCACGCCGCGGCTTCTCGACGAGGTCGTCGAACCCCCGCTCGGTGCCCGCCTCCAGGCCCAAGGGCATCCCCAGGCCGGCCTCTCCTACGAAAAAGGCGCCACGCTCGCCCTCTACACTGACGGCCTGGTCGAACGGCGCGGCGAGGACATCGGCGTCGGGCTCGACCGGCTCGTCGGAAGCCTGGTCCGGCACCGCCGCCTGGGCGCAGAGTCGCTGGCCGACGCCGTCATCGCCGAGCTCGGCGTGCTCGGCGGGGCCACAGACGACATCGCCCTCGTGATCCTCCATCTCTGACCGCGTGGCGGCCGGCCGTCGGCGGGCGCGCACGGGGCCGGCGGGAGGGCAATCCCGCGATCTCCGGTCATTTCCAATGATCGATACTATGATGCTCGGATTAACCGGGGAATTACGGATGTGCGCCGCAACCAACAACGGTTCTGCGTCGTGCATCGTCTGCCGTAAAGGTGGGGTCAGCAGGTGGGCATCAGGCGATCAGTGATCACTTCGGCGGTGGCCGGACTCCTTCTCATCCCGGCCGCGGCCTGCTCGTCCAGCGGAAACGCGGCCTCGGTCGGCAAGTCGGCGAAGGTGGCCGCCGCCACCGCCGCGATCACTCCGGCGAACGGCACCACCAAGGCACGCCCTGACAAGGGCGTGACAGTGACCGCCGGCGGCGGAGTGCTGGAGCAGGTGACGGTGCGGGGCGGCGGCGACACCGTCGAGGGCACCCTATCGCCGGACAAGAAGACCTGGCACAGCACCTGGACGCTCAAGCCCGGCACCTCGTACACGGTCACCGCGACGGCGAAGAACGCCGCCGGGCGCACGACGACCGCCACGAGCAACTTCAAGACCCTCAAGGCGTCCTCGACGCTCCGGATCAGCGACGTGATCCCGATGTCCGGTGAGACCGTCGGCATCGGCATGCCGATCACCGTGACCTTCAACCGGCCCGTCCGCAACGAGGCCGCCGTCGAGCGCGCGCTGGAGGTCAGGTCGACCACGCCGATGCAGGGTGCCTGGCGCTGGATCAGCAACGAGCAGGCCATCTTCCGCACCAAGACGTACTGGCCCGCGCACAGCCAGGTCAGCCTGGTCGCGCACCTGGCCGGGGTGCGGGCGGCGCCCGGCGTGTACGGCACCAGGGACTACACGCGCAGCTTCAAGATCGGTGCCTCGCACATCGCGCACGTGAGCCTGAAGACCCACAAGAGCAAGGTCTACGTCGACGGCAAGCTCGCCAAGACCATCCCGATCAGCGGGGGCATGGGCGGCTTCGACTCGCACGGCAACGACTTCCGCACCACCAGCGGCATCCACCTCACAATGGGGAAGATGCCCGAGGTCTGGATGACCTCGCCGAACATCAAGAAGGGCGAGCCGGGCTACTACCACGAGCTGGTGCTGAAGGACGTGCAGATCAGCAACAGCGGCGAGTACATGCACCAGAGCCCGGGCGACTTCGAGTGCCTCGGCCACCGCAACTGCAGCCACGGCTGCGTGCGGCAGTCGATCTCCGGCGCCCGCTGGTTCTACAACCTGAGCTACCGCGGCGACGTGGTCATCATCACCGGCAGCTCCCGCCAGCTGGAGTGGAACAACGGCTGGGGCTACTGGCAGATGTCGTTCAGCAAGTGGCTGAAGGGCAGCGCCGGTGACCACGTGGTGACGACGACGCCGTTGAGCGGCACGAGCGGCACGCCCGCGTCGCCGCCGAGGGCCCAGTCGACGCCCACCCGGACGGCGCCCGCGCACGCCTGAGCTCCACGGCCCGCGAGGGGGCCCGGACGCCCGGCGTCCGGGCCCCTCCGTCGTCTCCTCCCTCGCGTCTCCGCCCGTTCGCCCTGCGAAGCGTGCCGCCGACGACCGGCCGGTCCCGGCGGCCCGCGCACGGTGCCGGGTGCCACGGCGGCGGGGGAAGACGGGCGGGACGGCGGCGCGCCCGGCCGTCCGGCTGCGGGCTGGCGGGTCAGTGCGGGACGGCGGAAGGGGGGCGGGCGGCGCGGACGCCGGCCGCCGCGGGACCGCGCCGTGTGCTCCACAGGGTGCCGCGCCGCGGCCGGATCTCGGCCGGCGTTCGCCGGGCGGCCGCATGGGAGCCCGGCACGGCGAGCGGGGAGGCCGCGTCTCAGCCGGCGATGCGGGCGAGGAGGTCCCGGCTGGCCGCGCTGACCAGAGGCTCGACGCCCAGGTCCGCCAGCATCTCGGCGGCGGCCGCCATCTCGGCCCTGCGGCGCACGGCGTGCCGGCGGCTGCCGTCGACGAGCCGGTCGACCGTGGCGGCGCCGGCCCGGGACAGCTCCTCGGCGATGTTCCCCCGCAGCCACTCCTCGCACCCGGCCGCGCGCCCGGCCTCCAGGGCCTCGACAACGGCGGCGGCCAGCCCCTTGAAGAAGACGCTGCGCAGCAGCTTGCGCTCGGCGGCCAGGCCGGCGGGGCCGTCGAGGACGTCGACGGCGGCGCCGAGCGGCGACAGCAACTCGGCGTAGCGCCGCGCGCCGCCGGCCGAGGCCAGCATCGGCGTGCGCAGGCCGCGGCCCGGAACCGGGGCCATCAGGGAGACGTCGGCGAACGCGACGCCACGCCCGGTGGCGATCTCGTCGAGCTCCCGTTTCTTGCGCGGGGCGGCGGTGTTCAGGTCGGCCCAGAGGGTGTCCGGACCGGCGCCCGCCAGCCCGGCACACAGCGCGCCGACGGCGTCGGCCGAGCTGTTGACGCTCAGCACCAGCACGCAGCCGCGCACCGCCTCGGCCTCCGAACCGGCGGCGGCGACGCCCGGCGGCGCCGCCTTCGCGGGGTCGGGGTCGTAGCCGCGCACGCACGCTCCGGCGGCCGCGAGGTCGGCGGCGATCGCGCCGCCCGCCTCGCCGAGGCCGAGCACGGCGATGCGGGCACCTTCCACGTCAGCGGGGCTCACGGGTGGCTGCCTCCTCGTGTCGTGCGGCCGGGGACCGGTCGTGCGTACGCTAACCTAACAACAAAATTGGTGACAATATCTCCGGCCATCTCCGCCGCGCGGCGGCGGTTCGAGGTCGGCGGATCACAGGGAGATGATGTGCCGGCAGAGGATGACGCCGTGGTCCCGGCCTCCGACTCCGCGCCCGGCGCCTCCGGCTCCGTTCTCGAGGCGCTCCGGGACGCGATCGTCCACGGCGAGTTCGCGCCCGAGCAGCGCCTCGTGGAGGCCGACCTGTCGGAGCGGTTCTCGGCCAGCCGCAGCGCCGTGCGGTCGGCGCTCCTGCAACTGGAGAACGAGGGGCTGGTCGAGCGCTTCCAGCACCGGGGCGCCCGCGTCCGCGCGGTCTCCCTGGAGGAGGCCGTGGAGATCACCGAGGTGCGCATGGTCGTCGAAGGGCTGTGCGCGGCGAAGGCGGCCGAGCGGATCAACGACGCGGAGGCGGGCGAACTGCGCGGCATCGGGCGGCGCATGCAGGAGGCGGTGGCCTCGGGCGACGTGCTCGGCTACTCCGACCTCAACCAGGAACTGCACCGCCGGATCCGGGAGCTGAGCGGGCAGGCGACCGCGCAGGGCGTGATCGAACGCCTGCGCGCGCAGAGCGTCCGGCACCAGTTCCGGCTGGCGATCCAGCCGGGCCGGCCGGCGGTGTCGCTGCCGGAACACCTGGCCATGATCGACGCCATCTGCGCGCGTGACCCGCGGACGGCCGAACGGGCCGCGCGGGAGCACCTCGCCAGCGTGATCGAGGCGCTCAGGAAGGCCGACCGCGCGGCCGCCCGGGGCTTGCTCCGCTGAGCGGCCGTCCGGGCGGCTCACGGCCAGCGGTGACCGGCCGCGGCGCTCCGCCGTCCGGCCGGAATCGGCGGCACGCGCCGGTCGGCGACCCGGCCGCCCTGCGGCGGCCGGCCAGGCGTCGCAGCGCCCGGCCGGGGGTGCGGTGTCCGCCCGGGGGTGCGGGGGGCGATCCGGAGCGCGAAGGCCGGCTGGGACGCGGAGACCTGCCCGGAGTGCGGAGGTTCGTTCGGGGCGCGGGGATCGGTTGTGGCGCGGAGACCTGCCGTGGGCGCGGGAGCCGGTCGGCCGGCGCATGGGGAGCCGGCGGCCCGCCGGGCGCGGGTCGCATGGGCCGACCGCCGGTCCGGGCGGATCCGCGATCCGGAGGCGGACATGGTTGACAAGTCGATGAGATTGTTAACAATCTATTTCATCATCATGTCGACAAGTTGGGAGTGTCATGGCCGGCCATCCGATCCCCTCCCGCCGGGCGCGTGAGCTCGTCACGGGGGCGTACGACACCCACGTCCACGTCGCGCCCGACGTCATGACCCGCCGGATCGACGACGTGACCCTCGCCGCCCGGTTCCTCGGGGTGGGGCTGGCCGGGTTCGTCCTGAAGTCCCACTACGTCCCTACGGCCGAGCGCGCCGCCGTCGTACGCGCCGCCGTGCCGGGCATCGCGGCGGTCGGCGCGATCACCCTGAACGGTTCGGTCGGCGGCATGAACCCGATCGCCGTGGAGATCGCCGGCCGCTGCGGCGCGCAGGTCGTGTGGCTGCCCACCGTTGACAGCGCGAATCAGCGGTCCTGCACCGCCCGCGACCCCGAGGGTGCCAAGCCGCCGATGTGGGCGCGGCTGCAAGACGAGCTGCGCGCCGAGGGCATGGCCGCCGACCCGGTCGACGTGCTCGACCCGGACGGAGGCGTCCCGGAGCCGACCCGGCAGGTGCTGCGGGTGATCGCCAAGTACGACATGACGCTGGCGACGGGCCATCTCAGCGCGGACGAGATCGACGCGGTCGTCGGCGCGGCGGTCGAGGAGGGCGTGCGGCGGATCGTGGTGACCCATCCGGAGTTCACCTCCCAGCGGATCGGGATCGAACGGCAGCGCGCCCTGGCCGCCAAGGGCGCCCTGCTGGAGCGCTGCTTCACCACCCCGTACACCGGCAAGGTCGGCTGGGACGTGTGGCTGGGGAACATCCGCGCGGTCGGCCCGGAGCACTCGGTGCTCTCCAGCGACCTGGGCCAGCCGTTCAACCCTCCGGTCGAGGACGGCCTGGCGCTGCTCGCGGACCGGCTGCTCGCCGAGGGCTTCACCGAAGAAGAGGTGCGGACCATGGCGGTGGACAACTCCCGGCGGCTGGCCGGCGTCGACGCCGAGCGCGCCGCGGGCGCCGCGGGCGTGGACGCTGCGGACGACGGGAACGGCGGGGGCGGCGCGCCGCCCGGCGCGGGCGGCACGGCCACCGCCGGCCGTGCGAGCGGTGAGGAGGCCGTCCGTTGAGTGTGCGCCGGATGCTGGTGGTCGGCGCGCACAGCGCCGACTTCGTGTGGCGCGCCGCCGGCGCCATCGCCGCCCACACCGCGCGTGGCGGCGAGGCGGTCGTCGTCGCCCTCTCCTACGGAGAGCGGGGCGAGTCGGGGAAGCTGTGGCAGGAGCCCGGCCAGACGGAGGAGAACGTCAAGCGGATCCGGCACATCGAGGCCGAGCAGGCGGCCACCGCGGTGGGTGCCCGTTTCGAGGCGTTCGACCTGGGCGACTACCCGCTGCGGGTCGGCCCGGAGGCGATCGACCGGCTGGCCGAGCTGATGCGCGACTTCGCCCCGCACGTCGTGCTGACCCACCCCGAGCGCGACCCGTTCAACCCCGACCACCCGGCCGCGCACGCGGCGGTCGCGCAGGCGCGACTGCTGACCTCCGGCGCCGGCGTCGCGAGCGGGTTCCGCACCGCGCCGCCGTCGGAGTTCCTCGTCTTCGAGCCGCACCAGCCCGAGCTGTGCGGATTCACGCCCACGGTGTACGTCGACATCACGCCGGTCTTCGAGAGAAAACGGGAGGCGATGGCGGCGATGGCCGCCCAGGAGTACCTGCGGGAGTACTACACCCAGCGCGCCGACCAGCGCGGCAACCACGCCCGCAAGGTCACCGGCGACGGCGCCATCCGGCAGGCGGAGGCGTTCCAGCGGCTCCTGCCCAACGTGGTGGAGGCGCTGTGACCGCGGCGACCCCCGAGAAGGAGCTGGCCGCGGCCGGCGTCGCCACGGTGTACGAGGCGGCCGGCCGGAAGGGCCTGATCGACGCGGACCTGCACCCGGTGCTGCCGGGCGTCGCCGTCGCGGGCCGCGCCCGCACGGCGCTGTGCGGGCAGGACGACAACCGCGCCGTGCACGAGGTGATGGCGAACGTACGTCCCGGCGAGGTGCTCGTGCTCACCATGCCGGAGCCGCGCCCGGTCGCACTGGTGGGCGAGTTGCTCGCCACGCAGGCGAAGGTGCACGGCGCCGCGGCCGTGCTGGTCGACGCGTCCGTCCGCGACGTCGCCGAGCTGCGCGCGCTGGGCCTGCCGGTGTGGACCCGGTGGGTCCGCGTCCGCGGCGCGACGAAGAACGCGCGCGGGTCCATCGGCGGCCCGGTCGTCGTCGGCGGCGCCACCATCCGCACCGGCGACTTCGTCGTCCTCGACGACGACGGCGCGGTCGTCGTCCCGGCGGACGACGTCGAGCCGACCCTGGCGGCGGTGCGCGAGCGGCTGGCCAAGGAGGCCGGCCTGCGCGAGCGGTGGCGGGCCGGTGAGCTCAGCTACGACGCGTACGGCATGCGCGCCGCCGACGAGGGCGGAGGCGGCTGATGGGCGCGATCCTGCGGACCCGGGAGCTGACCAAGCACTTCATCAAGGACGACGCGGGCATCGTCGCGCTGCGCGACTTCTCCCTCTCCGTCGAAGAGGGCGGCTTCGTCACCGTCCTCGGCCGCAGCGGATGCGGCAAGTCGACGCTGCTGAACCTGGTCGCCGGGCTCCTGCGGCCCACGTCCGGCACCGTCACGTACCGCGACCGCCTCGTGACCGGGCCGCGGACCGAGATCGGCTACCTCACCCAGTCCGACACCCTCATGCCGTGGCGGGACGTCCGCCGCAACATCGAGATGCCGCTGGAGATCAGGGGAGTGCCGGCGAAGACGCGGCGCGAGCGCGCCGACGAGCTCATCGAGCGGGTCAGCCTGGGCGGCTTCGCCCGGCACTATCCGCGCGAGCTGTCCGGCGGCATGCGGCGTCGGGTGAGCCTGGCACGGATGCTCGCCGGCGAGCCCGAGACGCTGTTGATGGACGAGCCGTTCGGGGCGCTCGACGCCCAGCTCCGCGGCGACCTGCAGGCCGAGCTGCTCCGGCTGTGGCAGGGCAGCGGCCAGACCGTCGTCTTCGTCACCCACGACATCGAGGAGGCGCTGCTGCTCGGCGACCGCGTCGTCGTCCTGGGCCGCCTCGGCCGCATCGTGCTCGACCGCCCGATCGAGCTGCCCCGGCCGCGGGTCGCCGACGAGCTGCGCGTCCACCCGGACTTCGTCGCGCTCCACCGGGAGCTGACGGCGGCGCTGAAGGAAGGAGCGGCCGCATGACGAACCCGGCAGGACACCCTCTGGCAGGGCACTCCCCGGCCGGGCGCACCGCCGCGGGCGACGGGCGGGCCCCCGCGCCCGCGGAGCCCGCATCCGCCGAGGCGACGCCGGCGGAGGCGGCGCCCGTACGGGAAGCGGCCGCGCGCGACACCGGCGGGCCGGAGGCGGGCACACGCGCGGAGACGGCGTCCACGCCGGGGGCGGCCCCGGCCGCGGTCACCGTGCGCGTCGAACGCACCTGGTGGGCGAAGCACGGCACCACGGCGACGGTGTGGATCGCGCGGCTGCTGCTGGTCGCCGCGGTGCTGGTGCTCTGGCAGTGGTCCGCCGGCCGGTGGTTCGACACCACCTTCACGAGCCGGCCCACCGACATCTGGCACCGGCTCGTGCAGTGGGAGCGGGACGGGACGCTGTGGACCAACACCGGAATCACCGTCCAGGAGATCGTCTACGGCTACCTGCTCGGCGCGGCGGCCGGCGCGGTCACCGGATTCCTGTTCGCCTCGGCCTCCCTGGTCTACCGCGTGCTCGACCCGTTCATCATGGCGCTGTACTCGATCCCGAAGGTCGCGCTGGCGCCGCTGTTCATCGTGTGGTTCGGGATCGGCATGCACATGAAGGTGCTGCTGGCCGCGGCCACCGTCTTCTTCCTCGTGTTCCTCAACACCGCGGCCGGCGTGCGCGAGGTCGACCGCGGCCTCATCGACGCCGTCCGGCTGATGGGCGGCAAGCGCCGCGACGTCGCGTTGAAGGTCATCCTGCCCTCGTCGATGACCGGCATGCTGACCGGCCTGAAGGTCGCGGTGCCGTACGCGCTCATCGGTGCCGTCATCGGGGAACTGGTCGCGTCGAACCGCGGCCTCGGTTATCTGATCAACTCTGCCGCGGGGCAGTTCGACACCGCCGGGGTGTTCGCCACCCTGGTCGTGCTCAGCGTCATCGCGGCGCTGCTGAACCTCCTCGTCGGCCTCATCGACCGCCGGCTCAGCCGGTGGAAGCCGCTGGAGTGACGAAAATGAACCATCCGACCGCCGACACCGGACCCACCCGCCCGCCCCGCCGCCCCCGGCGGCGCCCGCCGCGTCGCGGCAGCGTCACCGTGCTGGTCGCCGTCGTCGCGTTGCTGCTGGCCGCGACCGGGTGCGCGAAACGCGGCTCGGCCACGGCCCGCGGCGTGCTGAACGTCGGCCAGATCAGCAACTCGATCGCCTTCTTCCCGCTGTTCATCGCGGAGAAGAAGGGCTACTTCACCCAGGAGGGCGTGAAGCTGGGCGCCCGGCCGCGGCTCGGCACCGGCGCGAAGGTCGCCGCGGCCCTCAAGTCGGGCAGCATCGACCTGGGTGCCGGCGTGCTGACCGACTGCTTCAACCTCGCCCGCGTCGACGACAAGACGCGCCTCGTCGCCGACCTCGTCGACCGGTACTACGTCGACGTCGTCGTCGGCACCTCCTTCGACGGGCCGCCCGTGTCCGCGCCGCTGGACCAGCGGATCCGCGCCCTGCGGGGCAAGAAGATCGGCATCACCGGGCCGGGCAGCGGGACCGAGGCGCTGGTCACGTACCTGTTCCACCGGGTCGGGATGAACCCGCAGACCGACGCGGAGCTGGTCAACCTCGGCAGCACGTCGACGGCAGCGCTCGGCGCGCTGAAGTCCCACCGGGTGGACGCGCTGTCGTTCTTCCAGCCCATCGCGCAGCAGGCGGCCGCCGCCGGGATCGGCTCGGCCTACATCTCCCCGGCGAGGGGCGACATCCCGGGCCTGACCCGCGTGACGCACGGCGTCGTCTTCACCACCCAGGAGGTCCTGGACAAGAAGCGCAAGGAGGTCGCGGCGTTCCTGCGCGCCATCGCCCGCGCCGAGCACGACATCCACTCGAACCCGGCCGAGGTTAAGGCGCTGCTGCCGGAGTACCTGAAGGGCGCGAACCCGAAGGCGCTGGCCGCCATCCCGGCGCTGCTCGCGACCGAGGTGCCGGACGGCATCGGCATCGCCCGTGGCTCCTATGACACGGCGGTGAAGTTCCACCAGGAGACGGGGCTCATCAAGCAGCCGCCTCCGTACGACATGCTGGTGCCGGCGAACATCCGGAAGGCCGGCTGACCGCGGCTCGCCGCCCGGGCCCGGACGCGCCGGGCCCGGGTCGTGGCAGTGCCACGCTCGGGACCGCGCCGCCGGCGCGGGTCCGGAAGGGCGGGCGCCGGTCCGGGCGGAAGCACCGGCGGGACGCTTCATCGTGGGACGCCCGCCCGCCGCGCGCGCCGGAAGGCGGGGCCCGGTCCCGGCCGTGCGGTCGTCGTGGGCAGCGTGGCCGTCGCGTCAGAGCTCGATCAGGCTGCCGTGCTCGTCGGTGCGGTCGGCGGTGTCGTCGTCGAACCAGACGCCGCCGGTGGCCAGGTAGCGGAAGCGATGCACGCCCGACGACAGCGTGACCGAGACGCTGCGAGTGCCGTTGCGCCGTCTGACCAGCTCGTGGCGGCCGGGCTCCCAGCGGTTGAAGTCGCCGACCACGCTGACGACGCCTTCGGGCCGGTCTGCGGGGAGGCTGAACGTGACGCGGGTCTTCCGACAAAGCAACCGGGAGCGCCTGAGCATGGCTGCACTCCTTCGAGGAGACACTGTGAAGAACGGCCCGATCCTCCCGATCGGGGCATCCCGCGCGCGGCAGGACACGACGGGTAACGCGGAATTCACGTAGGCTGCCCGCGTGCTCGATCATGGTGAGGACCCCAAGCCGGCCCGCGGTTTCGTCCGGGAGATCTACACCCCGGAGCGCGCGGCGACCCTCGAATACTCTCCCGACCTGGACGGTCTCGCCGACCCCGGCGAGATCGTGTGGGCCTGGGTCCCGTACGAGGAGGACCCGGCGCGTGGCAAGGACCGGCCGCTCCTGGTGATCGGCCGGCACGGGCGCAGGCTCCTGGCCATGATGCTGTCCAGCAAGCCCCACGACGACTCGCCCGACTGGCTGGAGCTCGGCTCCGGCGCCTGGGATCGTGACGGCCGCCGCTCCTACCTCCGCCTCGACCGGGTGTTCGCGCTGGACGAGGACGACATCCGCCGCGAGGGCGCGGTGCTGGAACCGGAACGGTTCGCCCGCGTCGCGGCCGTCCTGATGCGCCGACACGGCTGGCGCGCGACCCGGTAGACCCGCCGGCTCCGGGACCCGCGCCGCGGAACGTGCACGCGCGGCCTGAACGTCGCCCGCCGAACCCGGACGGCGGGCCGGATGCGGCGTCCGCCGTCAGCGCGCCGTCAGCAGACGGGCGAAGGTGGATCGCCGTCCCGGCCCAGGGCTGCAGGTTCTCCACGTGCCCCGCGTGGCCTGCCCGCCGCGCGGAGGGCGGCATTGCTCGCCGTCGCCCGGCTCTGCACCGTGCACAACACCCTCACCCGTCCGCCGGACGTCCGCATCGACCTGACCTGAACGGCTCGCGCCGGCGATAGTCTCGCCGTGTTGCAGGCCGACGACCGGGGAGGTTTCGTGGACAGCGCGGAGTGGGACCGCCGGTACGCCGCCAAGGACCTCGTCTGGTCCGCGGGGCCGAACCGCTGGGTCGAGGAGGTCGCCGCGGACCTGCCGCCGGGCCGGGCGCTCGACCTCGCCGCCGGCGAGGGCCGCAACGCGCTGTGGCTGGCCGAACGCGGCTGGACCGTGACGGCGGTCGACTTCTCCGCCGTCGCGCTGCGGCGCGCCCGCTCGCTCGCCGGGCAGCGGCTCGGCGCCGCCGCCGACCGTGTCACGCTGGTCGAGGCGGACCTGGCGGACTATGTCCCTGACGGCCGGTACGACCTGGTGATCAGCGCGTACCTGCAGGTGCCGGCCGCGCTGCGGGCCCGTGCGCTGCGCACCGCCGCAGACGCCGTGGCCGGCGGCGGGCTGCTGCTCGTCGTCGCGCACGACAGCGACAACCTGGCGCACGGCACCGGCGGCCCGCAGGACCCGGCGGTCCTGTACACGGCCGGCGACGCGGCGGCCGACATCGCCGGCAGCGGCCTGCGCGTCGTGACCGCCGAGGCCCGCCGCCGGGAGGTCACGGATGACGACGGCGTCAGGTTCGCCATCGACTGCTTCCTCCTCGCCCGCCGCGACCCGCCGCCTGCTTGACGCCCGGTGCTGACCACGGCGGCGCGCCGGGCGGGCAGCCCGTACGACAGCGACCCCGCAGCACGCGGGCGAGGACGTCCGCCCACACGAACGTCCGCGCATGACCCAGATGCGTGGTGTCGTAGGGCGTGATCCCGCAGATGTACATCCGGGCGCGGCCGACGATCGGCAGCAGCCGGCCGCCCAGGCGCAGCGGCGGTCCGGCCGGGGGTGCGAACTCGAACACCGTGATCTCCTCGTCCTCGTGTCGGGCGGCCCGGCGGGCGGGCCGCCCGATCTCCAGCCTGCCGTCGTCGCCCGGCGGCGGCCAGGGACCTCCGGCACCGGAAGGCCGGCGTTCGTACCGCGAGACGGCGTGATCCGCCTGCCGGGGCGTCGCGCGGCACGGCGGGCGGATCAGGGCCACCCACGGCACCCAGCGGCGTTTCGTGCGATCCGGTCAGTTCTGGGTAGGAAGATAGTGGCGGGCGACCTGCGCTTTCGGGGGGGAACGATGGCTGTCTGTGAGGTGTGCGGCAACGACTATGCCAGCGCGTTCGAGGTCCGGATGGACGGACGTACGCACGTGTTCGACAGCTTCGAGTGCGCGATCCATCGGCTGGCGCCGACCTGCCGGCACTGCGACTGCCGGGTGATCGGGCACGGCGTGCAGGCCGGCGACATGGTGTTCTGCTGTGCTTCGTGCGCCGAGTCCGCGGGCGCACGGGGACTGCGCGACCACGTCCCCGCCTGAGGCCGTGCCTGCGCGGATCGTCGCGGGATCGGCGAACCGCGCGCTGGCCGTCGCGGTTGCGGACGCGCTCGGCGTCAGTCCGGTGCCCGGCGAGGTGGACCGCTTCCCCGACGGCGAGCTGCGGCCCGTCATCGGGCATGTCCGCGGCGACGACGTGTACGTGATCCAGCCGACCGGCCCGCCGGTCGGCGACAACCTGGTCGAGCTGCTGTTCCTGCTGGACGCCTGCCGCCGGGGCGGCGCGGCCAGGGTCACCGCCGTGGTGCCGTACTTCGGCTACGCCCGGCAGGACCGCCGGGACCGGGCGGGCGAGCCGGTCGGCGCGCGGGTGGTCGCCGACGCCGTGACCGCGACCGGTGCGGACCGGCTCGTGGTCGTCGACCCGCATACGACCGCGCTGGAGGCGGCGTGCGGCATCCCCGTCGAGATGCTGAGCGCCGTGCCGCTGCTCGCGGTGGCGCTGCTGGCGCTCGCCGTTCCCGGCGACGCGGTGCTCGTCGCGCCGGACCTGGGCGCGGTGAAGCTGGCCGAGCGGTACGCCGCAACGGTGCGGCGGCCGGTCGCCGTCGTGCGAAAGACCCGCGTCACCGGCACCACGGTGTACGCCCAGGAACTGGTCGGCGACGTCGAGGGGCGGCCCACCGTGATCGTCGACGACATGATCAGCACCGGCGGCACGATCGAGGCGGCCGCCCGTGCCGTCCTGACCCGCGGCGGCGCCCCGGCGATCGCCGTCGCCGCCACCCACGGGCTTCTGGTGGGCGATGCCCTCGACCGGCTCGCCCGCCTGCCGATCCGGCGGCTGCTGGTCACCGACACGCTCGCCCGGCCGGCGCTGCCGCGTCCGCCGCTACAGTGCGAGTCGGTGGCGGCCCTGCTGGCGACCGCGATCGGCCGGCTGAACCGCGACGAGCCGCTGGACGACCTCGTGCCGCGCCCGTGAGGCGCAGCGCGCGGGTTTCGGTGAACGGCGGTGAACGGGCCGGCGTCGTCGCCGGCCGCGGCCGTGTCGGTTCCCGGCGCGTTCCGGAGGCGATCCCGGGCCGGGAGGGGCGACGACCGCGCCGACGCGCGGCCGCCGCGCCGTGGCGGTCGGCCGGGCGGGCCGGTTCAGGTCGGGGCGAGGTGGGCCCGTGAGGTCGTGAACAGGTTGAGCCGGCCCTCATAGCAGTTGACGAGCTGGTGCGCCAGGCGTGCCGCCTCGCGGCAGGCCCGGCGGTCGTCGCGGTCGCGGGCGTGGCCCGCCACCGCCGGCAGCAGCGCGTTGATCCCGTACGCGATGTCGAGGACGTCCTGATGGATGGCGTAGGCGACGTGCTCGGCGACCGGCCGGGTTCGCCACCCGCCGACGTTCAGCATCAGCGGCTTGACGTCGGCGGGCAGGGAGGGCGCGCCGCGCAGCGCCCGCTCGGCCCGCGACAGCGACGGGCGGGCGTGGCGCTGCAGCACCCCGTAGTCGACGTGCGACTCGGCCAGCAGGTCCCCGGCCTCGGCGAGCGCGTCGAACCCGCGCCACGCGGCCCGCAGCGCGGCCGGCGTGTCGGCCGCGTCCACCGTGTACAACTCGTCGACGAGGTCGCGCAGCACGTCCGCGACCGGGTTCGGCTCGGTCATCGTGGTCCTCACCTTCCTTGCTCACGGGCTCGGTACCGGTCATTCCTCCTCGTCGCCCGTGCGGGTCTCCGCTGGTTCAGCCGCCGGCGGACGTGGCCGCGGGGGACGTCCGTTCCCGGCCGTCGCCGGTGTCCCGCTCCCCGCGCACGATGTCGAGGACCGTCTCGCCGGCGACGGTCTCGTGTTCGAGGAGAAGCGCGGTGAGCCGGTCCAGCGCCGGCCGGTGCTCGCGCAGCAGCGCGATCGCGCGCTTTTCGGCCTGGCGGAGCAGCCGGGCGGTCTCCTCGTCGATGATTCGCTGGGTTTGCTCGGAGTACGGGCGGCGCAGCGCCTCTTCGCCGCCGGCGCCGAGGAACTGCGGGCCGCCGGACGCGTATCCGACCGGCCCGAGCGCGGACGACAGCCCGAACTCGCGCACCATGCGCGCGGCGATCTGCGTCGCGCCGGACAGGTCGTCGGCGGCGCCGGTGGACCCCTCGCCGAAGACCACCAGCTCCGCGGCCCGCCCGCCGAGCCGCACCGTGAGCAGGTCGGTGAGGTATCCCTCGCTGTACAGGTGGCGTTCGGCCTCGGGCAGCTGCTCCGTGGTGCCGAGCGTCATGCCCGCGGGCAGGATCGTGACCTTGGCGACCGGGTCGGCGTGCTCGCACAGCGCCGCGAGCAGCGCGTGCCCCGACTCGTGCACCGCCACGGCGGTCCGCTCCTCGGGCAGCAGGGCGTTCGAGGTGTCGCGGCGGCCGAGCAGCACGCGGTCGCGTGCCGTGTCGAGGTCGGCGGGCTGGATCGTCGTGCGCCCGGCCCGTACCGCGTTGATGGCCGCCTCGTTGATCAGGTTGGCCAGGTCGGCGCCGGAGAAGCCGGGGGTGCCGCGGGCGACCCGGTCCAGGTCGACGTCGGCGGCCAGGTGCACGCCGCGGGCGTGCACGGCGAGGATCGCGGCGCGCTCGGCCTGGTTCGGCAGCGGCACGGTGACCTGCCGGTCGAAGCGGCCGGGGCGCAGCAGCGCCGGGTCGAGGGTCTCCGGCCGGTTCGTGGCCGCCAGCACGACGATGCCGCTGGACTGGTCGAACCCGTCCATCTCAGCGAGCAACTGGTTGAGCGTCTGCTCGCGCTCGTCGCGGCCGCCGCCGAACACCGCGCCGCCGCGCCGTCCGCCGATCGCGTCGATCTCGTCGATGAAGACGATGGACGGCGCCCGCTTGCGCGCATCGTCGAACAGGTCGCGCACCCGCGAGGCGCCGACGCCGACGAACATCTCGACGAACGCCGACCCGGTCACGGACAGGAAGGGCACCGCGGCCTCGCCCGCGACCGCACGCGCGAACAGCGTCTTGCCGGTGCCGGGCGGTCCCACCATGATCACCCCGCGCGGCGGCTTGGCGCCGGCCGCGGCGTAGCGGTCCGGGTCGCGCAGGAAGTCGACGATCTCGCTGATCTCCTGCTTGACGCCCTCGTAGCCGGCCACGTCCGCGAACCGCGTCGTGGGGCGCTCCGCCTCGATGATCCTCGCCTTGGACCGGCCGAACCCGCCGGCGCCGCCGGCCAGCGAACGCTGCGCGATCCGCCCGCTCCACAGGAACAGGCCGATGATCAGCAGCAGCGGCAGGAAGCTGATCAGCACGGCGCCGAGCGAGCCGCTGCTGCGGGTCGCGGTGATGTCCACGCCCTTGGCACGCATGGTCTGCGCGAGCGAGCCGTTGTTCAGCGCGGTCGGGATGCGACTGGTGAAGCTCTTGCCGTTCTTGAGGGTCCCGCTGACCGCACCGGTGTCGTCGATCCGCACCTTCGTGACCTGCCCGGCGTTCACGTCGGACACGAATGTGCTGTAGGAGAGCTCCTGCACCACCGGCCTGGTGGACAGGCCGCGGCTGAACAGCAGGATGAGCGTGATGGCGATGCCGAGCGGCACCAGCCAGATCCGCCACGACGGCGGTTGTGGCGGCGCCGGTTTCGGCGGCTCGTTCGGCGGGCCTGGCCGCGCCCTCCTCGTGGCGTGCCGGAACGGCGGCCGCAGGCGGGTGATCACGGGCTGATCACCGGCACGACGACCTTGCCGGCGCCGATGCGCCGGTCCTCCCTCAGCACTGCCGCGCGGCGGGCGTCAGGCGGCCCGCCGGCCGCCTTCGCCGCACCCGCGTCCAATACCGCCGCAGGTTTCATACAAACCTCCCCCCTTGACCATCCCTCGGCCCCGCGCGCGGCCGGTAGGGCCGTACGGTGCCGCCCCCGGGACCAAGGTCCCGGGACCCGAGGGACCCGAACGGCCCTGGTAGGCGGCGGAACCGGTGCCGACGATGGCGGTAGGGCCGGGACCGGCGCCCCGGGTCCCGCGTGCGCGGGCGGGCCGTCCGTGCGCGCCGAGGCGGGGAGGTGCATCGTGGCGCGACGCTCGATCCTGGTGGGGCTGGACGGCTCCGCCCCCAGCGAGGCCGGCCTGGAATGGGCGGCCCATGAGGCGGCCAGGCGCGGCGTGGGTCTCTACCTCGTCCACGTCTATCCCTGGTCGCTGCTCGGCGTCTCATCCGACCCGAGCCGTTCGGCCGGCTGGGAGGGCGCCCAGCGGCTGGTGGCCGACGCCCGGCGGAGGGCGGAGAAGATCGCTCCCGGGGTGCACGTGCGGACGAAGGTCGTCACCGACAGCCCGGCCGCGGCGCTCGTCCAACGGTCCGCCGACGCGGGCCTCGTCGTGCTCGGCGCACGCGGCCGCGGCGGGTTCCGCGAGCTGCTGGCCGGCTCGGTCGCGCTGCAGGTCGCCGGCCACGCCGCGGCTCCCGTGGTGCTCGTCCGCGCCGGCTGGCGGCCACCGGTCGCCGACCGGGAGATCGTCGTCGGTATCGGCACCGACGAGGCGCTCGCGGCCGCCTTCGCCGAGGCCGACCTGCGCGGCGTACGCCTACGGGCGGTGCGCGCCTGGCGGCCGATCATGGGGGTGACCCCGGCCGGCGTGACCCCGATGGGCGAGACCCTGGCCGACATCGAGCACTACGAGACGAAGCTGCTGCGCCGGGCCGTCGCGCCGTGGCGGGAGAAGTACCCGCAGGTCGGCGTGGTCGAGTCGGTGGTGTGCGACAGCGCCCGGCGCGCGCTGGCGGAGGCGTCCGCGCGCGCCGAACTGCTTGTGATCGGCGCGCGCGACCACTTCGGCGTGCACGCGCTCGCCCTCGGCACCACCGCGCACGCCGTCATTCACCACGCCGTCTGCCCCGTCCTGGTCGCCCGCGAGCACGCCGGCGAGCAGGGGCATGCCGGCGAGCGCGGGGAACGTCAAGGCGGTGTCCTTACCGTCCCGTCCGACGGGGTGTGATCGCCACCAAGATCCATCGTGCCGGGGCCCGCGCAAGCCGGATCCACGAACGTTCACGGAGGCTCCGCCGGGACGGCCGCGAAAGTCACGGGAACCACAGCGGCCTCGCTCGCATCGAAGGAGAGACTCAGGCGGCCGTCCCGGCTGCCGGCGAAACCGCGATACGAGAAGAGAAGGCGATGCCCCCCACGTCCGTACGGTTCACCGGAATGCTTGTGCTGACCACGGCGCTCGCGCTGTCGGCGGCGGCCTGTGGCGGGAGCGGTGATAAGGCCGCCGCGTGCCAGAAGCTGCAGAGCACAATCCAGGACGCCTCGCAGAAGGGCATGACCCAGGTCTCCGATCCGAACGGCCTCGCCCAGACATATGCGAACGCGGCCACGACCATGCGTCAGGAGGGCAAGGACTCCGGCGATGATGCGGTTGAGAAGGCGGCGAACCACGCGGCGACCGCGCTGGAGAACCTGGGCAACCAGGTGAAGTCGATCGCGGCCGGCGGAAGCACGATGCCGCAGATGCCGGACACCAGCGACCTGATCAACGCGGGCAAGGAGCTGAAGAGCGCCTGCGGCTGATCCATCCGGCGCCCTCGCGGGTCGCCGCCGCGCGGCCCGGGACCCGGGCCCGCCATCACGGGCCGGGGCCCTGCCGTCCACGCTCGTACGGGCGGCCTGGACCGGGCCTCGGCGGAGGCGCGGGGGCGCGGCGCGCAATGCACGGGTGGGCCGGCCGCCGTAGCCGTTCGCGGGGGCCGGCCGGTGGCCATGGGACGGCACCCACGGCCACTGGCCGGAGAACCGGTGTCAGAGCCGCGCGGGCGACGTGGCGCTCACCGCGCGATCGCGCGGACGACGGCGTCGGCCATCGCCTGCGTGCCCGTGGCGTTCGGGTGGAGGTGATCGCCGCTGTCGTAGCGCGGATCCAGCAGCTCCGGGTGGCCCGGGTAGGCGACGAGCGAGGCGAAGTCGATCACCCCGTCGAAGACGTGGTTGGAGCGGATCCAGGCGTTGACGGCCAGGCGCTTCTTCTCCGCCGCTGCGCTCCAGTACTCGAAGCCCTGGGCCGGCATCAGCGTGCCGATGTAGATGCGCGCGCCGTGCGCGTGCGCGGCGGCGGCGAGCCGCTCGTACGCGCCGATGAGCCGCCGCGGGCTGATATCGGTGTTCGGGCTGTAGCATCCGCTGTCCGGCTCCTGGCTGAAGCCGAGGTCGTTGATGCCCTCAAGGAACACGATGGTGCGGACGTCCGGCTGGCTGAACACGTCGCGCTCCAGCCGGTCGGTGAGCTTGACGCCGAAGCACACCGAGTCGGAGAAGACGCGGTTGCCGGCGATGCCCGCGTCGGCGACGGCGGGCGCGGCCGGCCCGTACCGCGCGTCGAGGGCGCGCGCCAGGAAGTTCGGCCAGCGGGCGTTGTCGTCCTGCTTGTCCTGCACCTCGGTGATCGAGTCGCCGAGGGCGACGACGGTGCCGCGAGCGGGGGAGTGGACCTGCACGGCGTCGAGCAGGAACCAGGTTCCCACCGTCTTGGTGAAGGCGGCTCCGCTCGTGTCGGCGGCGTGGTCGCCGCTCGCCAGGTAGGTCGTCTGCTGGGCGTACTGGTGGTAGGTGGCGGGGGATACCGAGCCGGGCGCGTACAGGCTGACCGCCAGGTCGCTCAGCGCCGGAACCGGCATCGCGACCGGATCGCTGAGCACCGAGCCGCCCCTGGGTACCACGACCGACGGGCTCCCGTGGAAGGTGAGGCGATGCGCCGTCGCCGGGTCGACGTCGGCGCCGCGGAGCTGCCGGGCGACCGAGGCCGAGCGGATCGTCAGCGGCGCCGTGCCGAAGGCGTTGGTCACCCTGATCCGCAGGGCGTTCCCGCCGGCGCTCGTGTAGACGATGTCCCGCACCGTCTGGTCGTTCAGCGACTGCACCGACGACACCAGGGACGACGGGGACATGGCCGGGCCGGCCCACGCCGTGACCCAGCCCGGCGCCCCTGTACGGGCGCTGGCGGCCGTATGGGCGGCGGTCTTGGTGGGGGACGCGGCGGCGCTCGCCGATGAGGCCGCCATGCCGAACAGGAGGGGCAGGGCCGTCAACGCGATCGCGCGGCGCGATCGGATGGCTGGAAGATGGCTGAACACGCTACCCGCCTAACGAGTCGGAGGGACGAGCGCCGGCCGCCGCTCGCGAACGCCGGTCGGCTGAAATGTTTCGCAGTATCCAGTGATCGCTTTTGGCCGGGCAATGCCATTCGGTGTCCACCATCGGCCGATTCGGCGACGTAAACTGCGGCGGTGACCGGGACGGGCTCTGAAACGGCGGAGAGCGGCCGGCGGCGCGGTGGTGTGACGGCCGCCGGCATCGCGCGGCTCGCGGGAGTGTCGGTGCCGACCGTCTCGCGCGTGCTGAACGGCAAGCCGGGCGTGGCGCCCGGCACGCGCGAGCGGGTCGAGGCGGTGATCCGGGAGCAGGGCTACCGCCCGCCCGGCCGCACCGGGCCGGTGCCCGTCGTGGAGCTGGTCTTCCACGCGCTGGAGAGCCCGTGGGCGCTGGAGATCATCCGTGGCGTCGAGCAGGTCTGCCGCGACAACGAGCTGGCCGTCGTCCTCACCGAGATGGAGGGCAGCCTGACGCCCGGGCGGGCATGGACCGAGCAGGTGCTGGCGCGGCGGCCGACGGGAGTGATCGCGGTCTTCTCCGAGCTCACCGTCGCCCAGCAGTCCCGCCTGGCGACCCGCGGCATCCCGCTGGTCGTGCTGGATCCGACGGGGGAGCCGCTGCACGAGACGCCGTCGGTGGGCGCCACCAACTGGAGCGGGGGACTGGCCGCCACCCGCCACCTGCTGGACCTGGGCCACCGCCGGATCGCAATGATCGGGGGGCCGACCGAGTGGCCGTGCTGCCGGGCGCGCCTCGACGGTTACCGGGCGGCGATGGACTCCGCCGGCGTGCCGGTCGATCCGGCACTCATGCGCACCTCGACCCTGTACGTCGAGGGCGGCCTGCGCGACGCGCGGGAGCTGCTGCGCCTGCCGGACCCGCCGACGGCGATCTTCACCGCCAACGACCTGCAGGCGCTCGGCGTCTACGAGGCCGCCCGCGAGGCGGGCCTGCGCATCCCGGCCGACCTCAGCGTTGTGGGCTTCGACGACCTGTCCTTCACGCGGTGGGCGGGCCCGCCGATGACGACCGTGCGCCAGCCGCTGTTCCAGATGGGCGCGGCAGCGGCCCGCCTGGTGGTGGCCCTGGCGGCCGGCGAGCAGCCGCCCAGCACCCGCGTCGAGCTGGCGACGAGCCTCGTGGTGCGGCAGAGCACCGCGCCGCCCGGTCGCTGAAGGCCCGCCGGGCCCCTCCCGCAGGGTGATGCTGCGGCCCGTCCTTTCACGTCGCCGTGCCGGCGGACCTGCGGCGGGGAGACGGATCGCGGAATGACCCACCCACGGCATTGCGTGTTGAAAACTATCGGTAAATAATCCGAAAGATTTCGCCTTCCTCCAGCGACCTTGGTCGCGCAGCCGCCGTTCCGTCGATTCGAGGGGAACAGGTGATCAACGATCGGCTCTTCACGGCGAACGCGTCCACCGCACGGCAGCCGATCCGCACCGCGCCGGCCGCCGTCGGCGTGGCCGCGGCCGGGCTGACGGCCTCGGTCGCCCCCGTGACCGCCGTGCACGCCGCCGCGCCGCACCGCGCCCACTGCCCGAACGGGTACGTGGCCCTGACCTATGACGACGGCCCCGACCCGAACTCGACCCCCAAGCTCCTCGACGCGCTGAGGGCGGGCGGTGCCCGGGCGACCTTCTTCATCCGGGGACAGCACGCCGACCAGTACCCGGGCCTGCTCAGGGCGGAACGGCGGCCGGCATGTGGATCGGCGACCACACCTACACCCACCCGCACCTGCCCCAGATCGGCGAGCCGGCCGCCTTCAAGGAGATCGCTAAGACGCAGCAGACGATCAGTCGCATCACCGGCCGGACCCCGATCCTGTTCCGGCCGCCGTACGGCGAGGTCGACGACCAGGCGGCGGACGAGCGGCGGCCGAAGCTGCTCGAGGTGCTCTGGACGGTCGACAGCCAGGACCGGAACGGCGCGAGCACCGACGAGATCGTCCAGGCCGCGTCCACGCTCCAGCCGGGCGGGATCACCGGGGCAAGGTGACGGTGGCATGGGAACCGGTACGGGGCGGCGCCGCCGCGTCGTTTCGGCCGCGATCAGACGCGACGCACCCACGCCCGCACCGGGGTCCAGCGGCCGGAGCCGCGTGCCGAACTGCGCGCCGACCCCACCGGCGCGCAGCCGGGCCAAGTCGGTGTGTTGGCAGCAGCACCCGTCCAGGTGCCCGGCGGTTCCCGTTCCGGTGCCCGGGCGGCGCGTCCAGGCACCCGGCGTCGCGGCAGCACCGCTCCGCGTGGTGCCGGGCACCCGGAACGGCCTGGCGCGTCAGGGCTATGTCCGGACGGCGCGTCGCCCGGTGCCTTCGCCCGGCGCGGGGCATCGGGGCCTTCCGCCGAGGCCTTTCGCCGCCGGAACGGGTCAGGTGCCCCGGATGCCACACACCGGGCGCCCACGTGCCGGGCGCCTGCCCGCGCGCCGGACACCACATCGGGCACCGGGCGAGGACGCGAAGAAGGCGCTCGCCGGCGCCCTCAGTGCGATTCGGCGGAGATGGCTTCGACGAACTCGCCGACCTTGTCTTCGGGCAACTTGGCCGCGAGGTCCGCCTGGCTGATGATGCCGACCAGGTTCTTGTTCTCCAGCACGGGCAGGCGACGGATCTTGTGCTCCATCATCTGGTGCAGCACCTCTTCGACGTCGGCGTTCGCGTCGATCCACCAAAGGGGCATGCCTTGAACGATCTCGCCCGCCCTGACCTGGTCCGGGTGCCGGCCCGTGGCGATCGCCTTCACCACGATGTCGCGGTCGGTGATGATCCCCTTGAGCCGGTCGTCCTCGCCGCACACGGGCAGCGCGCCCACGTTCATCTCGGCCATCCGGCGCGCCGCGGTGGTCAGCGTCTCGTTCACCCCGAGGCACTCGCAGCCGACATGCATGACTTCACGTGCCGTCGTCATTGACAGTCCCCCCTGTTTTTACCTATTGCCCCTTGTCACGACTTGCTCGGTACACGGGCCCGCGAAACCTAGCCTGGGACGTTTTGACCCTTGCCGGCGCCACCCCGCAGAGGTGCCCGCCGGCCTGGACGCCACGACGACGGCGAGGAGGCACGTGGCGGCGAACGAGCCGACGGGGTAAGTCCCTGCTCCGGGACCGGACGCACGGCGCCGTCGGCCCGGAAGCCCGCCCGCGCGGGTGCGCCGGGGCCGTGGCTCAGTGCGAGTCGCGTGGGACGGCGTGGCCGCGGGAACCGACGAGGAAGTCGAAGTCCGCGCCCCGGTCGGCCTGCAGGACGTGCTGCGTGTACAGCCAGGCGTAGCCGCTGGTGAACGGCGACTCCGGCGCCCGCCACTCCGCCCGGCGGCGCTCCAGCTCCTCGCCGGGGACCTCCAGCGTCAGCGTGCGGGAGGGGACGTCGAGCGTGATCGTGTCGCCGGTGCGCACCAGCGCCAGCGGCCCGCCGACCGCCGACTCGGGTGTGACGTGCAGGACGACCGTGCCGTAGCCGGTGCCGCTCATCCGGCCGTCGCAGATGCGCACCATGTCGGTGATCCCGGCCTTGAGCATCTTGGCGGGCAGCGGCACGTTCGACACCTCCGGCATGCCCGGGTATCCCTTCGGGCCGGCGCCCCGGATGACCAGCACCGTCGTCGCGTCCACCTCCAGATCCGGGTCGTCGCACACGGCGTGGTACGCCTCGGCGGAGTCGAAGACGAGCGCGCGGCCGGTGTGCGTGAGCAGGTGCGGCGAGGCCGCCGACTGTTTGATCACCGCGCCGCCGGGGCACAGGTTGCCGCGCAGCACGGCGGTGCCGGTGCCCGCGGGCTGGAACGGAGCGTCCACCGGCGTGATCACCTCGTCGTTCCAGCACACCGCCTCGGCGACGTTCGCCTTGACGCCGGCGCCGGTGACCGTCACCGCGTCGTCGTGCAGCAGGCCCGCCTCGGCGAGCCGCCGCATCACCACCGGCAGCCCCCCGGCGTAGCAGAAGTCCTCCATGAGGAACCGCCCGCTCGGCATGAGGTTCACCAGCGTCGGCACGGCGCGTGCGAGAGTGTCGAAGTCGGACAGTTCCAGCTCGACGCCCGCCCGGCCGGCGAGGGCCAGCAGGTGAATGATCGCGTTGGTCGACCCGCCGATGGCGGCGTTGACGCGGATGGCGTTCTCGAACGCCTCCCGCGTGAGCACCCGGGACGGCCGCAGCTCCTCCTCGACCATCGCGACGATGCGGCGCCCGGCCGCCTGCGCGGTCTCGAACCGTCGCGCGTCGACGGCCGGCCAGGTGGCCGACCCGGGCAGCTGCATGCCCAGTGCCTCGGCCATGCAGGCCATCGTGGACGCGGTGCCCATCGTCATGCAGTGCCCGTTGGAGCGTGCCATGCAGCCCTCGGCGAAGAAGCACTCCTCCTGGGTCATCCGCCCGGTCTTGAGCTCCTCTTCGAACCTCCACACGTGCGTGCCGGAGCCGACGTCGGCGCCGCGGTACTTCCCGTTGAGCATCGGGCCGCCGGTCACCATGATCGCCGGCAGGTCCACGCTGGCCGCGGCCATCAGCATCGCCGGCGTCGTCTTGTCGCACCCGGACAGCAGCACCACGCCGTCGAGCGGGTTCGCCCGGAGCAGCTCCTCGACCTCCATCGCCATCAGGTTGCGGTAGAGCATCGCGGTGGGCCGCATCAGCGTCTCGCCGGTCGCCATCGTCGGGAACTCCAGCGGAAAGCCGCCCGCCTCCCACACGCCCCGCTTGACCGACTCGGCCACCCTGTGCAGGTGGGCGTTGCACGGCGCCAGCTCGGACGCGCTGGTCGCGATCCCGATCACCGGCCGCCCGTCGAAGACCTCAGGCCCGAAGCCCTGGTTCCGCATCCAGGAGCGGTAGATCATGCCCGCCCTGCCGGTGGCCCCGAACCACGCCGCGCTCCGCCTCTCGCTCGTCACCAAGGTCTCCTCTCCGCTCGTCCGCCGGGGCCGGACCACGGCCGTCCGTCACGGGCGCCGTGTCCGGTCCTCTCCGGAATCTCTCTGGCATCCTGCGCCCGATTCGCCCGCGCCGTCACCCCGTACGGAACGATGGATCACCCTCCGGAACGAGCCGCCGGCCGAATCAGACGCGATCGACGCCGAGCGTCAGAATCGGGGCATGGAGACGACCGAATCCCCTCCCACGTGCCTCGCCCGGATCCGGTGGGCGGACGGCCGGCCCGCCTGGGTCGTGCTCGACGACGCGGGCGGCGCGGGCGCCCTGCCGGACGGCATCACCCTCGGCTCGCTGCTCGCGATGGACGCCGGCGAGCTGGCCGCCCGGCTCGCCGCCGTGCCGCGCACGCCCGCCGGCGATCCCGAGCTGCTCGCGCCCGTCGACCACGACACCGAGGTGTGGGCGGCCGGCGTCACGTACGAGGTGTCCCGGCAGGCCCGCATGGAGGAGAGCACCGAGGCGGAGATCTACGCCAGGGTGTACTCCGCCGAGCGGCCCGAGCTGTTCTTCAAGGCGCTCGGCTGGCGGGTCGCCGGTCCCGGCGCGCCGATCGGCGTACGCGCCGACTCGACGTGGGACGTCCCCGAGCCCGAGCTCGGCGTCGTCTGCGACCGGACCGGGCGGATCGTCGGCTACACCGTCGTCGACGACGTGAGCTCCCGCAGCATCGAGGGGGAGAACCCGCTCTACCTGCCGCAGGCGAAGATCTACCGCGGCGCGTGCGCGATCGGGCCGTGGATACGGCTCGCCCCGGCCGTCGCCGACCCCTACGACCTGGAGATCTCGGTCGAGATCCGGCGCGGCGGCGAGCCCCTGTGGAGCGGCGCCACCTCGACCGCCCGGCTGCACCGGCGGCTGGACGAGCTGGTCTCCCACCTCTACCGCGGCGACGTCTTCCCGCGCGGCGTCATCCTCGCCACCGGCACCTCGGCGGTGCCCGGTGACGACGTGACCCTCGAGCAGGGTGACGAGGTGATCATTGACATCGCCGGCGTCGGCCGGCTGGCCAACCCGGTGCTCCGGGGCGTCGCCGCCTTCGGCTGACACGGCGCCCCGCCGCGCACGCGGGACGCCGAGGGAAGGTAGAACGTTCCAGTAGACTGGGCCGCGTGCGGCGGTGCTGGGGAGGGTCATGAAGCGCCCGACGATCAATGACGTGGCCGCCGACTGCGGCGTCTCGAAGGCGACCGTGTCGCTGGTGCTCCGGGACAGCCCGCAGATCGGCGCCGAGACCAAGCGGCGGGTGCGGGAGTCGATGGCCCGCCTCGGATACGTCTACAACCGCCGCGCCGCCGACATGCGCACCCAGCGATCGCGCACGCTCGGCCTCGTCGCCACCAACGTGCGCAACCCCTACTTCGCCGAGCTGACCATGGCCATCGAGGAGGCGGCGTCCCGGGCCGGCTACACCCTGCTCCAGGGGTTCAGCCGGGACGAGGTCGCCCGGCAGCGCCGCCTGCTGGAGACCCTGATCGAACACCGGATCGACGGCCTCATCCTCCTGCCGGCCTACGGCTCGCGCCCGGACGACCTGCGGGAGACCGTCGGCGCGGCCGCGCTGCCGCACGTGCTGATCACACGGTCGGTGCGCGGCTACGAGTCCGACTATGTCGGCGCCGACAACGTCGGGTCGGGCCGGCTCGTCGGCGAGCACCTGGGTACGCTCGGAGTGGGCACCGTCGCGTTCCTCGGGGGAGCGGAGGGCTCGTCCTCACGCGACGACCGCGTCCAGGGCCTGCGCGCGGGCCTGCGGCCTTTCGGCCTCGAACTGCCGTCGAGGTTGTCGATCCCCGCGGTCGGCGATGAGGGCGGCGGACCCCTGCTCGACCGCCTGCTCGACCGCGCCGGGTGCCCGGACGCGGTCGTCGCCTACAACGACATGTACGCCTTCGGCATCCTCAACGGGCTGCGCGCCCGCGGCGTGGAACCCGGCCGCGACGTCGCCGTCGCAAGCTTCGACGATGTGCCCGACGCCGCCTGCCAGCAGCCGTCCCTGACGAGCGCGGTCGGTCACCCCGAGGTGGTGGGCGCGGAGGCGACCCGGCTGCTGCTGGAGCGGCTGGACGACCGCGACCGGCCGCCGCGCGCGGTGCTCATCGACGCGGAGCTGCACCCGCGCGGGTCCACGATGGCGTGGGCGGGGCGGCCGGTGGGCCGCGCCGGCTGAGCGCGGCATTCGCGGCCGGTGCGGGCACTCGAGCCCCGCGCCGGCCGAGCATGGCACCCCTGGCGTGCCAGGGGCGCCGGCGACGCCGGCCGGCGATCGGCGTGCGATGAGGCCATGACCGGGCCGGATTCGTTCGCGCGAGGCGTCGCCGTCGGCGGCTCGCGCGTTCGTAACCGGGCGGAAAAGCAGAACACAAGGTATTGACACGCGGGGCCGACCTTCGCCACTCTCTACTAGAACGTTCTACTAGAACGGTCTAGCAATGAGGAGGAAGGAGGCTCTGTGAAACGTCCGACGATCAACGACGTGGCCGCCGACTGCGGCGTGTCCCGGGCGACCGTCTCCCTCGTCCTCCGCAACAGCCCGCAGATCGGCGCGGAGACCAAGGCGCGGGTGCGGGCCTCGATGGCCCGGCTCGGCTACGTGTACAACCGGCGGGCCGCGATGCGTGCCCCGCGGACCCGCACGCTCGGCCTGGTGGTGACCACCATCCGCAACCCGTACTTCGCCGAGCTGATGATGGCGATCGAGGAGACGACCCACGAGGCCGGCTACACGCTCCTGCAGGGCTACAGCCTCGACGAGGCGGCCCGCCAGCGGCGGCTGCTGGAGACCATGTCGGAGCACGGCGTCGACGGCCTGTTGCTCGTCCCCGCGGGCGGCAGCAGGGCCGGTGACCTCGACGAGACGGTCGTCACCGCCGGCATCCCGCACGTACTCGTCGCCCGATCCATCCCCGGCCACGAGGCCGACTACGTCGGCGCCGACAACGTCCGCTCCGGCCGGCTCATCGGCGAGCACCTCGCCGCGATCGGTGTCGGCTCCGTCGCGTTCCTCGGCGGCCCGCGGACGTCGACGGCCCGCAGCGAGCGGCTGCGCGGCCTGACCGAGGGGCTCGGCACCCGCAGCGTTTCCGTGACGGACGGCGCGCCGATCGCCGCCGGTGGCGGCCCCGGCGGCACCGACCTCGTCACGGCGCTCCTGTCCGGCTCGGCGTGCCCCGACGCCATCGTCGCCTACAACGACATGTACGCCTTCGGCATCCTCAACGGGCTGCGCGCCCGCGGCCTGGAACCCGGCCGCGACGTCGCCGTCGCGAGCTTCGACGACGTGCCGGACGCGGCCGACCAGCAGCCTGGCCTCACCAGCGTCGCCGGGTTCCCCGGGCGCGTCGGCACCGAGGCGACCCGCCTCCTGCTGGCGCGGGTGGAGGACCCGGCGCGTGCGCCGCGGCGGGTCCTCGTCGACCCGCTGCTGGTCGTCCGTGAATCTACGGCCCGGTGGCCCGCGGCCGTCTCCCGAACTCCGAGGAAGACCCCATGACCTCTTCCACGCCGCGGTGGGCGCTCGTCGGCGCCAGCGACATCGCCGCCACCCGGATGATCCCCGCGATGCGCGCCCTCGGCCACCACGTCACCGGGGTGGCGAGCGCATCGGCCGAGCGCGCCGCGGCCTACGCCGCTGCGGCCGGCATCCCGTACGCCACGACCGACGCCGCCGCCCTCGTCGCCCGCGACGACGTCGACGCGGTGTACGTCTCCAGCACCAACGACCGGCACCGGGAGCACGCCGAGATCGCCATCCGCGCCGGGCGGCACGTCCTGTGCGAGAAACCCCTGGCGGCCTCGCCGGCGGACGCGGCCGCGATCGTCGAGGCAGCCGACCGCGCGGGCGTCGTGCTCGCGGTGAACCACCACCTCCCCGGCGCGGACACGCACCGGGCGGTGCGGCGGCTGGTCCGCTCCGGCGCGGTGGGCACGCCGCTGGCGGTCCGCGTGTTCCACGCCGTGACGCTGCCGCCGCGGCTGAGGGGCTGGCGGCTGGGCGGCGCCCCCGGCGCCGGCGTGATCCTCGACATCACCTGCCATGACGCCTCCGTCGTGAACCCGCTGCTCGGCCGCGCCCCCATCGACGCCATCGGACTCTCGGCGCGGCAGGGGCCCTGGGAGGCCGGGAGCGAGGACGCCGCGATGGCGCTGGTCCGCTACGACGGCGGCGTGCTGGTGTCCACCCACGACGCGTTCGCCGTCCCGTACGCGCCCACCGGCCTGGAGGTGCACGGGGACGAGGGCAGCGTCGTCGCCACCGACGTCATGACCCAGGATCCGGCCGGCCGGATCACGCTGCGCGACCGGACCGGCGTGCGCGAGATCGACGTCGGCGAACGGCGCGACCTCTACCAGATCGTGCTGACCGCCTTCGCCCGGGCCATGCGCGGCGAGGGCGAGCCGACCGCCACCGGGCGCGACGGCCTGGCCGCGTTCGCGGTCGCGCATGCCGTTCTGGAATCCACCCGATCGGGACGGCGCGAGCCCGTCCGCTGACATCGCCCCGACGACCCTGAGGAAGACCCCCATGCGTCACGTGCCCGTGGTCACCGCCCGCGCCGCCGCCGCGCTCATCCGCGACGGCGCCATGGTGACCGTGTCGTCGTCTTCGGCCCTGGGCTGCCCCGACGCGGTGCTGCGCGGGCTGGGGGAGCGGTTCGCCGATGAGGGCGGCCCGGTGAACCTGACCACCGTGCACCCCATCGCGGCCGGCGACATGTACGGCGTGGCCGGCATCGACCACATCGCCCGGCCCGGCCTGCTGGCGCGGGTGATCGCCGGTTCGTACCCCAGCGGCCCGTCGTCCCAGAAGCCGCCACGGATCTGGCACATGATCGAGAACGGGCAGGTAGAGGCGTACAATCTGCCGTCCGGCGTCCTTTACCAGATGCACCGGGCCGGCGCGGCCGGGCAGCCGGGTGTGCTCACCCACGTCGGGCTGGGCACGTTCGTGGACCCCCGCCGTGACGGCGGCCGGATGAACGAACGAACCGCCGCCGATCTGGTCGAGCTGGTCGACTTCCGGGGTGAGACGTGGCTGTTCTACCCCGCGGTCCGCCCCGACGCGGCGATCATCCGTGCCACCACCGCCGACGCGCGGGGCAACCTCACGTTCGAGGAGGAGGGCTCGGCGCTCGGCGCCCTCGATCAGGCCTACGCCGCCCACAACAACGGCGGCGTGGTGATCGCCCAGGTCAAACGGCTCGCGCCGGAGGGCACCCTGGACCCCCAGCTGGTCCGCGTGCCCGGCATCCTCGTGGACGCCGTCGTGGTCGATGAGGACCAGTGGCAGACCACCCGGATCCCGTACGACCCCGCGATCAGCGGCCAGGCCCGCCGCCCCCTCGATGTGATCGAGCCCGTCCCCTGGGGACTGGAGAAGGTGATCGCCCGGCGGGCCGCTCTCGAACTGTGCCGGGACGACGTGGTGAACCTCGGATTCGGCGTCTCGGCGCTGGTACCGCGCGTGCTGGTCGAGGAGGGCCTGGCCGAGGAGGTCACCTGGGTGATCGAGCAGGGCGCGGTCGGCGGCGTGCCGCTCACCGGGTTCGCCTTCGGATGCGCGCTGAACCCGCAGGCGCTGATGCCCAGCGTCGACCAGTTCACCCTGCTCCAGGGCGGCGGCTTCGACCGGGCGATGCTGTCCTTCCTCGAAGTCGACCGCGAGGGCAACGTCAACGTCCACCACCTGCCCGGGCGGCGCCACGTCACGGCGGGCGTGGGCGGCTTCGCCGACATCACCGCCAAGGCACGGGCGATCGTGTTCAGCGGCGGCTTCACCGCGGGGCACCGCCGCATCGGGGTGGAGGACGGACGGCTGACCATCGCCCAGGACGGGACGATCCCGAAGTTCGTCGACAGGGTCGGCGCGGTCACCTTCTCCGGCCGGCGGGCGCTCGAGCAGGGACAGCGGGTCCGGTACGTCACCGAGCGCTGCGTCGTCGAGCTGCGCGAGGCCGGGCCCACCGTCGTGGAGATCGCACCCGGCGTCGACCTGGAGGCCGACGTGCTGGCCAGGGCCGCCTTCCCGCTGGAGGTCGCCCGTGACCTGCGGCCGATGGACCCCCGGCTGTTCGACCCCGCGCCGATCGGCCTGGTCCTGCGCCCCGGACGCGGCGGCCCGTTCGCCGCCGGGCCACCGGCGGCGGAGAACGCGCCGTCCGCGAACGGCGTCCGCCGGACGGAGGCGCGCCGATGACCGCCCGCACGCCCGGCCGCGAGGGCGCCGTGCCCGGCCATGGCCACGTCACGCTGGAGGTCGGCGACCGGGTCGCCACCCTGACCCTGCGCCGCCCGGCCAAGCTCAACGCGCTCACGCCCGAGATGCTGCGCGCGCTCGGCGGCCACCTCGCCACCATCGCCGCCAGTGACGCCCGCGTCGTCGTGCTGCGCGGCGAGGGCCCCCGGGCGTTCTGCGTCGGCGCGGACGTCAACCGGTTCGCGGGCCTGACCCCGGTCGGCATGCTCGACTGGACCGGCCTGGGCCACCAGGTCTTCGACGCGCTCGCCGCGCTGCGGCGGCCGACGGTGGCCGTCGTCCACGGCCCGGCGTTCGGCGGCGGGCTGGAACTCGCCCTCGCCTGCGATCTGCGCATCGTCAGCGAGGCGGCCCGGCTGGGCCTCCCGGAGGTCGGCCTGGGCACCGTCCCGGGCTGGGGCGGCACCGGGCGGCTGACCGAGCTGGTCGGCCGGGCCCGCGCCAAGGACATCATCCTCGCGCGCCGGGTCATCGACGGGCCGACCGCCGAGGCCTGGGGCCTGGCCACCACCTGCGTGCCCGCCGCAGACCTCGAACCGGCCGTGGCCGACCTGATCGGCCGCCTGACGGGCGGCGCGCCCGTGGCGGTCGCGCTGGCCAAGCAGCTGATCGACGCGGCGGCCGACGGCGCGCCGTCGCGTGTCCTCGAAAGCCTCGCGGGCGCCGTCACGAGCGCCACCGAGGACCTCGCGGCCGGCGTCGCCGGCTTCCGCAGCGGCGCCACACCCCGGTTCTCCGGACGCTGAGCAGCAGGAAGGGACCATGACAACCACCGACATCGCCGTCACCGACAACGGGCTGATCCTCGACGGCCGGGAGACCGGCGCTCTCAGCGGGGAGAGCTTCGAGTGCACGTCCCCGGCCCACGATGTCGTCGTCGCCCGGTACGCCAGGGCCGGCGAGCGGGACGTGGCCTGTGCCGTCGCGGCCGCCCGCCGTGCCTTCGACGCCGGCCCCTGGCCGCACCGTCCGGGCGCCGAGCGCGCCCGCGTGCTGCGCCGTGTGGCCGACATGATCCGACGCGACCGCGAGACGCTGGCGCGGACCGAGGCGCTGGAGTCCGGCAAGCCGATCACGCAGGCCCTCGACGAGGTCGACGCCTCCGCCGAGCTGTGGGACTACGCATCGACCCTCGCCCGGCATGCCTACGGCGACGCGCACAACGACCTCGGCCGGGACGTGCTCGCCATGGTGGTCAATGAGCCGCTCGGCGTGATCTCGATCATCACGCCGTGGAACTTCCCGTTGCTGATCGTGAGCCAGAAGCTGCCGTTCGCGCTGGCCGTCGGCTGTACCGCCGTGGTCAAGCCGAGCGAGCTGACCCCCGGCACCACCGTCCACCTGGCCCGGCTGATCAGCGAGGCCGGCACCGACGCTGGGGTGGTCAACGTCGTCACCGGCGGGGGCGGGATCGGCGCGGCGATGAGCGCGCACCCCGACGTCGACATGATCTCCTTCACCGGCTCCACCGAGGTCGGCCGCAAGGTCGCCGCGGCCGCCGGGGCCGGTCTCAAGCGGGTGGAGCTGGAGCTCGGCGGCAAGAACCCGCAGATCGTCTGCGCGGACGCCGATCTCGACGCCGCCCTCGACGCGGTCGTCTTCGGCGTGTACTTCAACGCCGGCGAGTGCTGCAACTCCGGCAGCCGCGTGCTGGTGCAGCGCGACATCGCCGAGGACTTCGCCGCCCAGGTCGTCGAGCTGGCCCGCCGCGTCCCGGTGGGCGACCCCCTCGATCCCGCCACCAAGGTCGGCGCGATCATCAGCGACGAGCAGCTCGCCGTGATCGAACGGTACGTCGCCGAGGGCCGTGACGGCGGCGCCGACCTGCGCCTGGGCGGCGGACGGCGGCCCACCGACGCCGGTCGGTTCTACGAGCCGACCGTGTTCACCGGAGTACGGCCCGAGATGTCGATCGCCCGTGAGGAGATCTTCGGGCCGGTCCTGTCGGTGCTGACCTTCGACACGCTGAAGGAGGCCGTCGCCATCGCGAACTCCACCATGTACGGCCTGTCCGCAGGGATCTGGACCCGGAGCATCGACACCGCGCTGACCGCCTCGCGGGCGCTGCGGGCCGGCACGATCTGGGTCAACCGGTGGATGGACGGCTATCCCGAGCTGCCCTTCGGCGGATACGGCGCCAGCGGCGAAGGGCGCGAGCTCGGCCGCCAGGCGGTCGGCTCCTTCACCCAGACGAAGACCATCCAGCTCCAGGTCGGCGAGCGCACCGCCCGCTGGGTCCCGGCGGAGCGGCCCGGAGGCCGGTCATGACCAATCTCATCCTGGACCCGGTGCTCCCGCTCGTCCCGCCCGCCGGGCTGGAGCCGCCTCCCGGGTACGCCGAGGGCTCCCGGAGGGCGTGGCGAACCGCCGAGGACAAGGTGACGGCGCTCGTTCGCCGGCACCCGGACGCCTTCCCGCTGTATACGAAAGACGGCCGCTGGCAGACTGCGGGGGAGGCCTGGACCAACTGGTGCGAGGGCTTCCTCGGCGGCCAGCTGTGGCTGCTCGCCGGGCGCACCGGCCGTGCGGACCTGCGGGAAGCGGCCGAGCACTACTCCCGGCTCATCGAGCACCGCAAGGACGACCAGGACGTGCACGACCTCGGTTTCCTGTTCTGGCCGACGTGGCGGCGCTGGTACGAGGCCACCGGCGCGCCCGAGCTGGACGAGGTCGTGGTCCACGCGGGCCGGACCATGGCGCTGCGGTTCAACGAGAAGGGCCGCTACCTGCGCAGCTTCCTCGCCCCCGACAGCCTGTTCATCGACATCATGATGAACGTCGGCATCGTTTTCCACGCCGCGCAGCGGACCGGCGACCCCCGCCTGGCCCGCATCGCCTACGAGCACTGCCGGACGACCCGCCGTACCCTCGTGCGCGGCGACGGCAGCGTGGCCCACGAGGGGATCTTCGACCTGGAGACCGGCGCGTTCCTGCGCCAGAGCACCCAGCAGGGCTTCCGCGACGACGGCTCGTGGGCCCGCGGGCAGGCGTGGGCGCTGTACGGCTTCGGCACCGCCTACCGGTACACCGGCGACCGTCGCTTCCTGCGCACGGCCGAGGCATGCGCGGATTTCTACATCGAGCGCACCGGCTCCGCGCTGGTGCCGCCGAACGACTGGGAGGAGCCCGACCCGGCTCTGCCCTATGAGAGCTCGGCCGCGGCCATCGCCGCGGGCGGCATGTGGCGGCTGGCCGGCCTCGTCGGCGACGAGGCCCGCGCCCGCCGCTACGCGGGCTACGCGCTGCGCGTGCTCACGCGCCTGTGCGAACCCGATTTCCTCTCCTGCGGAGACCCCGAATGGGAGGGCGTGCTCCGGCACGGCAGCTACCACCAGGGCAAAGGCCTCGGCGTGGACGAGTCCGTGATGTGGGGCGACTACTGGTTCCTCGACGCGCTGGACGCCGTGGACCGGCATCTGGCGGAACGGGCCGGAACCCGCGGGCGGACGCGCCCGCAGGAACACGCCCGAACCCGCCCGGCGAGCGCCTGAGCGGTACGGGGACCGCGCGGCGCTCTGGTCAGTCACGAGCGACGACCGCTCGGACGATCCCCCGAGGGGCGTCCGGCGGACCCGACCACAACCGAACACCCGGCTCGCGGCTTCCCTGCCGCGGGGCGGCCTGTCACCTCCCGTACCCCGGCGGCCGGAACCGCCGCATCCTCGAAGGAGAGACGCTGTGAAGCGCATCCGTCACATCCCGCTGGCCGTGGCGGCCGGCGGGCTCGCCCTAGCCCTCGCCGCCTGCGGCGGAGGCAGCACGGGCGCGAAGTCGGCGAGCGGTGCCGACGCCAAGAAGCTGGAGGTCTTCTCCTGGTGGACCTCCGGCTCCGAGAGCGCCGCGCTGCAGGCCCTGTTCGACGGCTATAAGAAGGCCGAACCGGGCATCACCGTGGTCAACGGCGCGGTCGCCGGCGGCGGCGGATCGAACGCCCAGGCCGTGCTGCAGACCCGCCTGCAGGGCGGCAACCCGCCGGACGTGTGGCAGACCCACCCCGGCGCGGCGATCAAGCAGTACATCGCCGGCGGCCTCCTCGGCGACGCGTCCGCCGTCTACACCCCCGACGTGAAGGCCGCGATCCCGAAGAACCTCATCGACGCGATCTCCGCGGACGGCAAGGAGTACGGCGTCTCCACCGGCGCGCACCGCGGCAACGTCCTGTGGTTCAGCAAGAAGGCGCTGGCAAAGGCCAAGGTGACTCCGCCCGGCCCGAGCGGCTACAGCGTCGGCGCGTTCCTCGGCGACCTGGCCAGGCTCAAGGCCGCCGGCGTCACGCCGCTGTGCCTGGGCGCCAAGGACACCTTCGCCACCGCCGAGCTGTTCGAGAACACCCTCCTCGGCACGATCGGCGCGAACGGCTGGGACGCGCTGACCACCGGCCGGGCCAAGTGGGACGGCGACCAGGTCAAGACGGCCGCGGCGAACACGGCCACGATGCTGCGGTACGCCGACCCCGACGCCGGCGCGCTCACCTGGGACCAGGCCACCAAGAAGCTGGCCGCGGGCACGTGCGCGTTCGAGAGCATGGGCGACTGGGCGTACGGGGAGCTGGTCAAGGACGGCGCCAAGGAGGGCACCGACTTCGGATACACCACCCATCCGGGCACCGACGGCGCGTTCGTCGCCGTCGTGGACACGATGGTCATGGCGAAGAATGCCAAGAACCCGGTCCAGGCGCTGAAGTTCCTCCAGGCGATCGCCACAAAGGACGTCCAGCTCGCCTTCAGCAAGCAGAAGGGCTCGGTGCCGCTGCGCACCGACGTCGACCTGTCCTCCCTGTCGCCGTACCAGCAGCAGTCGGCCAAGGCGTTCAAGAGCGCCGCGATCGTGCAGTCCGTGGTGCACGGCGAGGCGATGAACCCGCAGTTCCAGCAGGCGATGTTCGACGCCGTGACGCAGTTCGCGCAGAACAAGGACGTGAACGCCTTCACCAGGGCGCTCGCGAACGCCGCCCAGTCGTAGCAGCCCGGCAACCGTCCGGGACGGGCGGGCGCGCCGCCCGGCACCCCGCCCGTCCCGGCCAGGAGATCTCATGGCAACCACAACGGCGCAGGCGCCGGCCCGCCCGGCGCCGCCCGCCCCCACCCGACGGAGGCGACCGCGGTCCCGCTTCCTCGCCGCGCACGGATTCCAGCTCGTCGTGCTCGTGCCGTCCCTCGGCCTGGTCGGGGTCTTCGTCTACGGATTCATCGCGTACTCGATCCGGGTCTCCCTGTCCCGGTGGACCGGGATCGTCCCGGAGCTGAGCGTCAAGAAGCCGGTCGGCAGCACCTACACCCAGCTCCTGTCCGGGGCACGGTTCCAGACCGACCTGCGCAACATTGTGATCTTCACCGTGCTGTTCCTCGCGGTGGCGGTGCTCGTAGGGCTCACGCTGGCGCTGCTGGTGCACAACGCGCTGGCGGCCCGGCCGGTCTTCCGCAGCATCTTCCTGTTCCCGTACGCGCTGTCGTTCATCGTGACCGGCGTGGTGTGGCGGTGGGTGTTCACGCCCTCGGCCGGGGCGAACCTGATCCTGCGCGGCCTGGGCGTGCACGCCAAGCCCAAGTGGATCACCGATCCGACCGTGGCCGGCGACGTGTCGGCGCAGCTCGGGCACGTGATCCCGCTCGGATCGGTGATCCAGACGAAGCTGGGGATCCCGCTGGCGATCATCCCGGTCGTCATCGCCGCCTCATGGCAGCTCGGCGGGTTCGCCATGGCGAACTTCCTCGCGGCGCTCGCGGGCATGCCGGCGGAGCTGCGGGAGGCGGCCCAGCTCGACGGCGCGAGCACCTTCCAGTACCACCGGTACGTCGTGTTCCCGCTGCTCAGGCCGGTCATCGTGGTGGTGCTGATCCTGCTGACCCATGTCAGCCTGAAGTCGTTCGACCTCGTCTACGCGATGGTCGGGCAGGGACCCGGGTTCGCCACGGACGTGCCCGGGATCTTCGTCTTCGACCAGACGTTCCGGGCCCTCCGCTATAACACGGGCGCCGCCGCCTCCGTGGTGATGCTGCTGCTCGTGTCGGCCGTGATGGTGCCCTACCTGTACCGCAGCACGAAGGGGGCCGCGAAGTGACCGTTACCGCCGCGCCCGCCCGCACGACCACGCCGGCGGGGCGGCCGCATCGTACGCGGCGCCGCCCGGGCGGCCTGCCGATCACCGGGGGACGGGTCGCCGGGCTGGTGGCCCTGGTGGCGCTGGCCGGGCTGTTCCTGATGCCGGTGTACGTCATGGTGGTGGCGGGGCTCAAGTCGGGCGCCCAGGCCGACGCGCCGCACATGTGGGAGCTGCCGAAGAGGATCGATGTGAGCGGCCTGTCCACGGCGTGGGCCGCGCTGGGACCGAACTTCCGCAACAGCCTGGAGATGGTGGTGCCGGCCACGGCGCTCAGCTCGCTGGCCGGCTCGCTCGTCGGGTATGTGTTCGGGAAACTTCCGTTCCGGTTCGCCAACCTGGCGTTCGGGCTGTTGCTCATGGGAATGTTCATCCCGTACCAGGTGATCCTCGTGCCGCTGGTGCGGTTCCTCACCGCGATCCACCTGTACGGCAGCCTCACCGGCCTGGTGCTCGTGCACACCGTGTACGGCATCCCGATCACTACGCTGATCTTCCGGAACTACTTCAAGGGCCTGCCGCACGAGCTGGTCGAGGCGGCCCAGATGGACGGCGCGTCGCACTGGACGATCTTCCGGCGGATCATGCTGCCGCTGTCGCTGCCCGGGTTCGTGGTCTGCGGGATCTTCCAGTTCACCAACATCTGGAACGACTTCCTCTTCGGCATCACCGTGGTGCCCGACCCGACCGAGCAGCCGATCACGGTCGCGCTGAACAACCTGTCGGGCAACTTCTCCGTGCAGTGGAACACCGTCATGGCGGGCGCGCTGCTCGCCGCGATCCCCACCGCGGTCGTCTACATGGCCCTCGGCAAGTTCTTCGTCCGGGGCCTGACGGCGGGGTCGGTGAAGTGAGATGAGCGCCCGCGAACCGGTCCCGCCTCCCGGCGGCGACGTCACCTGCGACATCGCCATCGTCGGGTCGGGCATGGGCGGCGGCACGCTGGCATGGGCGCTGCGCGACAGCGGCGCCGACGTGCTCCTGCTGGAGCGGGGCGACCGGCTGCCCGCCGAGGAGCAGAACTGGTCCGCCGACGAGGTGTTCGCCAAGGGCCGGTACAAGAACGCCGAACCGTGGGTCGACGAGCTGGCCGGCACCGAGTTCCTGCCCGGCGTGCACTACTACGTCGGCGGGAACACCAAGGTCTACGGCGCCTGCCTGCCCCGCTTCCGCGAGGCCGACTTCGGCGCGATCGAGCACGCCGACGGCGTCTCGCCGGCATGGCCGGTCACCTATGCCGAGATGGAGCCGTGCTACCTGGCCGCCGAGCGGCTGTTCCTCGTGCACGGCACGCCCGGCGCCGACCCGACCGAGCCGCCGCGCTCCGGCGGCTACCCGTACCCGGCGCTGGAGCACGAGCCGGCCATGGCCCGGCTCGCGGAGCGGCTGGCCGCGCAGGGACTGACCCCGTTCGCGATGCCGATGGGCGTCGACCGCCGCGACGGCGGCGCCTGCGTCCGCTGCGGCACCTGCGACGGCTTCCCCTGCCGGGTCGACGGCAAGAGCGACGCCGACGTGCGCGCCGTCCGCCCGGCCGTGGCCGCGGGGGTACGCCTGATGACCCGCACCCGCGTGCGGCGGCTCGAGACGAGCGGACGCCGCGTCGTGGCGGCCGTGGCCGAGTCGGGCGGGCGCACCGTCCGGATCCGGGCCGGCCGGTTCGTCCTCGCGGCCGGGGCGGTGAACACCGCCGCGCTGCTGCTGGCCTCGGGCGAGCGCGGGCGCGCCCTGGCCGGCGGGTCCGGCATGGTCGGCCGGCGCTACATGGTGCACAACAGCACGTTCCTGGTCGCGGTCGATCCGCGGCGGCGCAATGACGTCGTCTTCCAGAAGACGCTGGGCGTCAACGACTGGTACCTGCCGGGCGCGCACACGGACCGCCCACTGGGCAACCTGCAGATGCTCGGCAAGCTGCGGGCGCCGATGCTGAAGGCGGCGCGCCCGTGGGCGCCGGCGTCGCTGTTGCGATTCATGACCGACCGTAGCGTCGACGTCTACCTGACCACCGAGGATCTGCCCGACCCGGACAACCGGGTCGTGCTCCGCGCCGACGGCCGGATCGGCGTGCGGTGGCGGCCGAACAACCTCGCCCCGCACCGGGAACTGGTGCGGAAGGTGACCGCGGCGATGCGGCGGGCCGGCCACCCGCTCGTCTTCACCGAGCGCATGGGCATCGCCACCAACTCCCATCAGTGCGGAACCGCGGTGATGGGTGCGGATCCGGCGACCAGCGTGGTCGATCCGTCGTGCCGGGCGCACGACGTGGACAACCTGTGGATCGTCGACGCCTCGGTGTTCCCGTCCTCGGCCGCGCTGAACCCCGCCCTGACGATCGCCGCGAACGCGCTGCGGGTGGCCGGCCTCGGCGCGCTGACACGGTAGCGCCCGGCTGCGCCGAGCCGCCGTCGTCGCACACACTCAAGGACCATCGAAGGACTGAGGAAGATGCTGGACAACCGTTATGACTACGTCGTGGTCGGCGCAGGCGCCGCCGGATGCGCCGTGGCGTACCGCCTCACCGAGGCCCCGGACACCACCGTCCTGCTCCTGGAGGCAGGGGGGCGGGACTGGTCACCGCTCATCCACATGCCGGTCGGGTTCACCAAGCTGACCGGCCCCAAGGTGAACTGGGGCTTCGAGACCGTGCCGCAGCGGCAGCTGGACGGCCGGCGGATGTGGTATCCGCAGGGCCGGACGCTGGGCGGCAGCACCTCGATCAACGCGATGATCTACATTCGCGGTAACCGGCACGACTACGACCGCTGGGCGGAGCTCGGCAACGACGACTGGGGCTATGAGCAGGTCCTGCCGTTCTTCCGCAGGGCGGAGCACAACGAGCGGCTGAACGACCGCTACCACGGGTCCGAAGGGCCGATGAACGTCACCGAGCAGGTCCAGCACAACGAGCTCAGCAAGGCCTTCGTCCGGGCGGCGCAGGAGCTCGGCCTGAGCTACAACCCCGACTTCAACGGCGCGGT
>JBEHYF010000008.1:0-68682 GCA_048498315.1 Actinomycetota bacterium | reverse complement strand
GGCCCGCGCCCGGGCCACCCGGTCATGCCGAGCCGCCCGGCCCCGCGTTACGACTGTCCGGCCCGCATTCCGGTGCCCCGCCCATACTCCGGCGTGGAGCGCCGGGCGATAGGTTCGGAGGATGCGCAGCCCAATCCTGCTCGTCATGGGCGTCTCCGGCAGCGGCAAGACGACGATCGGCGCCCTGCTGGCCGGGCGGCTCGGCTGGACCTATGCCGAGGCCGACGACTTCCACCCGGCCGCCAACGTCGAGAAGATGCGTGCGGGGATCCCGCTGAACGACGAAGACCGCCGGCCCTGGCTGGAGGCCATCGCCGCCTGGATCGACCGCCAGGAGAGCCCAGGCGTCGTCACCTGCTCCGCGCTCAAGCGCAGGTACCGCGACATGCTCCGCAAGGACCCGGAGCGGGTGGGGTTGATCTACCTGGAGGGCAGCCGCGAGCTGATCGGCCGACGCATGGCCGCCCGCCACGGGCACTTCTTCCCCCAGAAGCTCCTCGACAGCCAGTTCGCCGACCTGGAGCCGCCGCAGCCGGACGAGAACGCCCTCGTCGTCTCGATCGACCAGACTCCGGGCGAGGTCGTCGACGAGATCACCGACCGTCTCGGCCTCGGCACCGCGTGAGTGTCACCGTCACGGGGTGATCAACTTGACCGTCGGGAAGTACGTGGCGTAGCGAGCACGGTCTCGGGTCAGCAGCCGATATCCGGCCACGGCGGCATGCGCGCCAATGTAGAAGTCCGGCAAGGGTGACCTCTTCGCGCCGCCCGCCCGGCGATACCGCGTGAACGCCTTACCGGCGAGGAAACCCGCCGCGTAAGGCAGCGGTTCACGCCGGTAGTCCGCAGCCGGCAGAAACATATCGATCTCCTCGACGGCGGCATATCCGACCGAGACTTCGGCATAGATGATCGGATTGATCGCTAGCGGTCCCTCGTCAGCGGCCATCTCAAGGGCGGTCGCGGACCATTCCAGCCAGCTCGGATCCTCCAGTGCCAGGTCGAGAAGTACGCAGGAATCGACGAGCGTCACCTGCGACGATTCCCCGGGTGTGGCGAGCCTGAGGCGGTCACTCGCCACGTAGCAACTCCATCAGCTGGTCGGTCGTCATATCGCTGACCTCCTTGGCGGTGGCGCTTCCGCGCAGCCGGCGTACCAGCCGCTGCGCTCGGGTCTCGGCTCCCTCCGCTCGCACGATCCGCAGCGCTCCCTCCTCCTCGACGACGGCGACCTCATCGCCTTCATGGAGGCCGTACTTCTCTCGCAGCGGCGCCGGAATGGTGACCTGCCCCTTGCTGTTCAGCTTCACATCCACTCCTATTACGTAATACTCCTACTACGTAATACTGCCAGGCGGATCTCGGTCCGTCCAGACGAGTCTGGATGGCTTGGACGTCAGTCGCGGACGCGCGGGGTGGGGCGGGTGGCCCATTCGCGGATCTTGGCGATGCGGCGGCGGATGTCGGCGCTGCTGGCCTGGGCGCTGGGCGGGCCTCCGCAGACCCGGCGCAGCTCGGCATGGATCACGCCGTGCGGCTGGCCGGTGCGGTGGTGCCAGGCGCCGACCAGGCCGTTCAGCTCCTTGCGGAGGGCGTGCAGGTCTTCGGCGGCGGTGTGGTCGTCGGAAGCGGGCGCGCTCGCGGCCGACCGGCGCTGCGCGGCGATCTGCTCGGCCTGCCGCTGCTTGAGCAGCTTGGCGACCTGCTCGGGCTCCAGCAGGCCGGGAATGCCGAGGAAGTCTTCCTCTTCCGCGGAGCCGGGCGCCGCGCCCATGCCGAACTCGCCGCCGTCGAACACGACGCGGTCGAACTGCGCCGACGCCTCGACGGTCTCGAACGGGATCTCCTCGCCGACATCGGGGTTGTCGCGCCGCCGGTTGGCCTCGGCGATCAGGTCGTCGTCGAGGCCGTCGTCCTCGCGGATCGGCCGGTCGAGGACGTGGTCGCGCTCGGTCTCCATCTCGGCCGCGTGGCTCATGAGCGTGGGCACGGACGGCAGGAACACCGACGCGGTCTCGCCGCGCCTGCGGGCACGGACGAAACGGCCGATCGCCTGGGCGAAGAACAGCGGCGTGGCGGTCGAGGTGGCGTAGACGCCGACGCACAGCCGCGGGATGTCGACGCCTTCGGACACCATGCGGACCGCGACCATCCAGCGGTCGTCGGAGCCGCTGAACTGCTTGATCTTCTTGCTCGCGGAGGGGTCGTCGGACAGCACGACGGTCGCCCGCGCGCCCGTCACCTCGCGGATCAACTTCGCGTACGCGCGTGCGGCGTCGTGGTCGGTGGCGATCACCAGGCCGCCGGCGTCGGGCACGCCCCGGCGGACCTCGGTGAGCCGCCGGTCGGCCGCGCCGATCACCTGCTTGATCCAGTCGCCCTTCGGATCGAGGGCCGCGCGCCACGCCTGGGCGGTCTGGTCCTGCGTCAGCGGCTCGCCGAGCCGGGCGGTGATCTCGTCGCCGGCGCGGGTGCGCCAGCGCATGTCGCCGGCGTACGCCAGGAAGATCACCGGGCGGACGACGCCGTCGGCGAGGGCGGGCCCGTAGCCGTAGGTGTAGTCGGCGCGGCTGCGCCGGATGCCGTCGGGCCCCTCCTCATACGTCACGAACGGGATCGGGTTGATGTCGGTGCGGAACGGCGTGCCGCTCAGCGACAGCCGCCGGGCGGCCGGCTCGAACGCCTCGCGGATTGCGTCGCCCCATGACAGGCCGTCGCCGGCGTGGTGCACCTCGTCGAGGATGACAAGGGTCTTGAACTGCTCGGTGCGGTTGCGGTGCAGCGCCGGGTGCGCCGCGACCTGGGCGTAGGTGACGGCGACGCCGACGAAGTCTTTGGCCGTGCGGCCCTGGGAGTTCTTGAACTCCGGGTCGATCTTGATGCCGACGCGGCCCGCGGACTCGGCCCACTGGCGTTTCAGGTGCTCGGTCGGGCAGACCACCGTGACGCGGGCGATGGCCTTGCGGTGCAGCAGCTCGGCGGCCAGGCGAAGCGCGAACGTCGTCTTTCCGGCACCCGGGGTGGCGACCGCGAGGAAGTCGCGCGGCCCGGTGCGGAAGTACTCTTCCAGGGCCTGCTGCTGCCAGGCACGCAACGCGGTCGCGGTGCCCCACGGCGCGCGGCCGGGCAGCGCGGGAGGGGTGTCTGATGCGGCGAACGTGCTCACGGTGAAAGAAGGCTACTCCGACCCACCGACAGGACATGCCGAACGTTTCGTGGCGCCGGCGAACCTCCGCGACACCTGTTACCGGCTCGGCCCGGCCGGCGCGCCCATGCGGTAGGCCGCCCACATCGATCTGATCCGCAACCCCTGACCCTTGGTGAACTCGCGCATGCAGCCGTCGTAGCCGTAGTCCATGAAGTTGTGGACCGGGTCGGTGCCGGGGGCCGGGCAGGTGTCCTTGAATCGCGGGCAGCCCAGCGTGGGCGCCGACTCGTACGGCGTGTCGTCCACGCCGTCGCCGGGCGGGGTGCAGCCGTTCTCGAACGTGTGGAACAGCCCCAGCCAGTGCCCGATCTCGTGGACCGCGGTGAAACCCCGGCTGAAGTGCGGGAACCGGCCTCCGGGGATGCTGCGGTAGTCGATGATGACGCCGTCGGCGCCGGGCCGGGCCGGCTCCGGGAAGGTGGAGAAGCCGAGCATCTCGTAGCCGACCGCGGCGGTGAACAGGTTGAGCGTTCCGGGGGCGTCCTTGGCCAGCGCCGCCTCGATCGAGTCCTTGAACTCGTGCGGCCGCTGGAACCAGTCGGCGGCGTCGGTGACGTCGAGCCCGGCCAGCCGGAACGACACCCCGGTGTCGGCGCCGCCGTACCGCCCGCCGTACGCGGCGTTGAGGACGCGTATCTGCTGCTCGACGCCCGACCGCGGCACCAGGCCGGCGGTGCCGTCGGTGATCTCATGCACCCGGACCGGCACGACGATCCGGGCGGGGATGCGCCGAGCCGCGTCGAGGGCGCGCTCGTCACCGGCGCCGTAGCGAGCGCGCAGCCGGGCGCGCAGGTCGCCGAGCATCGCCCGCACCTCGCGCGGCGGCAGCGTGTCGAGATCGTCCGGCCTGCTCTCGCGAGCCGCCTCCGCGCGCCGCACGCACGCCGCCTCCGGTGCGGGGCGGCCGGTCACGGGACGTCCGGGCGTGCTCGCCGACAGGCCCGCGCACGACGCGGCGACGATGCCGCACAACCCGATCAGACCGTTCCGCCGCATGCGCTCCCCTCCGAGCGGGGAGGCTAGCCGTCAGCGCCCCGCGAGGGCGCCGACGCGCGGAGGCTTCACGCCGATTTGACGATCACTCGTCGCCGGGCGCCATCGACTCGTAGATCTCCTTGCACTCCGGGCAGACCGGGTACTTCTTCGGGTCGCGGTTGGGCACCCAGACCTTGCCGCACAGGGCGATCACCGGAGTGCCGCTGACGGCGCTCTCCATGATCTTGTCCTTCTTCACGTAGTGCGCGAAGCGCTCATGGTCGCCATCGCCATGAGAGAGATCAGGCCTGGTATCGCTCTCAGGAAGGATCTTCGTACTCACGGCCTCAGTTTAGTGACGGATCGTCGGGAAACGTGGAGACGAATGCGAGCTCCCCACCCTGGCGGCGCAGCACGGCCGGCCACAGGCGGCCCGGGTCGTCGATGAAAACGTCGCCCGACTCGGCCGGAAGCACATACCAGGCGCCCTCCTCGATCTCGGACGCGAGCTGCCCGGCAGCCCACCCGGCGTACCCGGCGAACACTCGCAGCCTGGCCACCTCCGGCGCGAGCAGCTCGGGCGGGGCATCGAGGTCGACCAGCCCCACCCGGGCCACCGCCGGCGTGCCGTTCAGCGCCCGCCAGCCCAGCGGCTCGTCCGTGCCCGGCACCTGGGCCAGCGCCAGCGCGCTGTCCAGCGCCACCGGGCCGCCCTGGAACACCACCGACGGGCCGGTCACCAGCCGGGACCAGGGCGGCAGCACCCGGTCGACCGGGACCTCGGTCGGCCGGTTGAGCACGACACCGAGCGTGCCGCCCTCCGCCTCATGCTCGACGATCAGGACCACGGTGCGCCTGAAGTTGGGGTCGGCCAGCTGGGGAGTCGCGACCAGCAGCCGGCCGGCGGTGAGACCCTCGTCCATGTCCTTCATCATGCTGTGCCGGGCGGCCACGGCAAGACAGGACCGGCGGGTCGTCCCGTTAGGGCCACGAGAAGGCTGGGTAATCGGCACAATGTCGGCGTAGATCATCGGCCCCCCGGAGGATGCGATGCCGCTGTCCCGAGTCGCGATCGCGGCCGTGTTCGTCGTCGTAGGGCTGCTCACCGTCGTGCCGATGGTCACCGGCTCCTCGGCCGGTTCCCGGGCCTCCGACAGCCACGCCGCGCGCGTCAGCGCGTCGCCGAACGCGAGTCCGTCCGTGAGTCCGTCCGCGAGCGCGTCGCGGAAGCCGGCCCGCGCGCCGTCGCACGCCGCGACGCACACGCCCGCGCACCGGCCGTCATCCACCCACACCGGGCGGGCGAGCGTCCCGCCGGCGCCGCCGTCGGTCACGCCCGAGACGCCGCTGTCGGTCACGATCGGCCACGTGCTGTGCCCCGGGCGGAGCGTGCAGGTCACCGTCGCCAACCACGCCCGCCAGGCCGAGGACTACGCCATCCTGACGGACGGCTCGATCGCGGTCGCCGACCGCATTCCGGCGGGCGCCAGCCGCCGGTCGACCGTGAACGTCACGGAGGACCACACCACGACGATCGCGGTGACCTGGAACAACGTGCCGGTGAAGAGCCTCGACCGGCACGCGAACTGCGTGGGCGCGCATCACCGCACGTCGCCCCGCACGCTGCCGCACACCGGCCCCGACCGTGGCACGATCACCGCGCGGGTCGCGACCGCGCTCGCGGTGATCGTCACCGGCTTCATCGTCTTCTGGTACGGCCGGTTGTGGCCAGGCCGACGCGACAAGATATTCGACTGACCGCTCTGGCGCGGCCCGCGGGCGTGACGGCGAACGCCGCCCATCACACGCCGCCGCCCACCGCGCCGCACCGCCTGCCGTCCGGCCCTGCCTCGCGCCGTCCGGCCGTGCCGTGCCGCCGTCGCCTGACGCCCTCCTGCGGTCACCCTTGCGCCGGCCGTCGCGCCGTGCCGCGCCTCTGCCGCGCCCCCGCCCTACGGGTGCCGGCCGCGCCGCCGCCTACCGTGCGGCGGCCTTCTGCACCGCCGCCGCCACCGCCGAGGCGACGTCGGCGTGGAACACGCTCGGCACGATGTAGTTCGGGCCGCGCTCCTCGTCGGTGACGACGTCGGCGAGCGCCCGCGCCGCGGCCAGCAGCATGTCCGGCGTCACCGTGCGGCTCTGCGCGTCGAGCAGGCCGCGGAAGACGCCCGGGAAGGCCAGCACGTTGTTGATCTGGTTCGGGTAGTCGCTGCGGCCGGTGGCGACGACGGCCGCGTGCTCGCGGGCCTCGGTCGGGTCGACCTCCGGGTCGGGGTTGGCCAGCGCGAAGACGACCGCGTCGTCGTTCATCGTGGCGATGTCGTCGCCGGTGAGGATGCCCGGCGCGGACACGCCGATGAAGACGTCGGCGCCGCGCACGGCCCCGCGCAGGTCGCCGTCGTAGGCCTCCGGGTTGGTGTTGTCGGCGATCCACCGCAGCGTCTCGTCGAGGTCGTCGCGGCCGGTGTGCACCGCGCCGTAGTAGTCGCAGACGACGACGTGCTTGGCGCCGGCGTGCAGCAGGAGCTTGAGCACGGCGGTGCCGGCCGCGCCCGCGCCGGCCATGGCGATGCGCACGTCGGCGAGGTCCTTGCCGACCACCCGCAGGGCGTTCATCAGCGCGGACAGCACGACGATCGCGGTGCCGTGCTGGTCGTCGTGGAAGACCGGGATGTCGAGCAGGTCGCGCAGGCGGCGCTCGACCTCGAAGCAGCGCGGCGCGGAGATGTCCTCCAGGTTGATGCCGCCGAAGGCGGGGGCGATGATCTGGACGGTACGGACGATCTCGTCGGTGTCCTGCGTGTCGAGGCAGATCGGCCAGGCGTCGATGCCGGCGAACCGCTTGAACAGCGCCGCCTTGCCCTCCATGACCGGCAGCGCCGCCGCGGGGCCGATGTTGCCCAGGCCCAGCACGGCCGATCCGTCGGTGACGACGGCGACGCTGTTGCGCTTGACGGTCAGCCGCCGCACGTCTTCGGGGTTGCGGGCGATCGCGAGGGAGACCCGGGCCACGCCGGGCGTGTAGGCCATCGACAGCTCGTCGCGGTTGCGCAGCGGCACCTTCGACTGCATCTCGATCTTGCCGCCGAGGTGCATGAGGAACGTGCGGTCGCTGACCTTGTGGATGGAGACGCCGTCGAGCCCTTCGAGGGCGTCGACGATCTCCTGGGCGTGGTCGGTGTCGCGGGTGGCGCACGTGACGTCGATGCGGAGGCGGTCGTGGCCGGCCGGGGTCAGGTCGAGCGCGGTGACGATGCCGCCGGCCTGCTCTACCGCTCCGGTGAGCTGGCTGACGGCCTTGCCGCCGGCCGGGACCTCGAGACGGACGGTTATCGAGTACGAAACACTCGGCACGGTGGCCACGTCGACTGCTCCTTGGGTGAGACGCCGCCCGTAACAGATGTCTCCGCGGGCCTGCCGGGCGGAGGCGGCCGCGCGGCCTAGAGGATCGCGTGCGCGGCCGTCACGATGATGTCGGTGCATGCCTCGATGGTCAGCCGCGTACTGTCGATGACCAGATCATAGAGCCCCAGGTCGGACGGGTCGGCCCGGTAGAAGTGTTTGACGTACGCGCTGCGCGCCCGGTCATTGTCGTCCAGGAGCCGCTCGGCCTCGGCCGCGGAGACATCCATCGTCTCGCACACCCGCGCCACACGGCGCCGTCGCGGCCCGTCCAGCCGTACGTGCAGCACGCCCGGGGCGCCGGCCAGCACCATCTGCCCGGCCCGGCCGAGGACGACGCCGCCCTCGTGCTCGGCGCTCTCCCGGATCACCTGCTCGGTGTGCGCGACGAACACCTCGTCGGACACCGTGCCGCGCTGCGGCAGGTGGACGTCCATGCCGCCGAGGGTGACGTTGGGCAGCCGGGCGGCGCCGGCCAGGATGCGCCCGAGGCCGTGCTCGGCGCGGTCGTCGTGGGCCAGCGCTTCCTCCAGCGAGCAGCCGATGTCGGCGGCGACCGTGTAGGGGATGGCCCGGTCGACGAAGGGCACGCCCAGCCGCTCGGCGACCGCAGGGCCGATGACGCTGCCGCCCGCGCCGAAGGTCGCGGAGATGGTCACGACACCGGCCATATGCGGCCCCCGGGTCAGAACAGGGCGGACGCGAGCCGGCGGCGCGCCGCAGCCACGCGCGGGTCGTCCGGCGGCAGCACCTCGAACAGCGCCACCAGGTGCTTGCGGGCGGCGTCGCGCTCGTCGCCGCGGGTGCGGCGCACCGTGCCGATGAGGCGGTCGAACGCCTCCTCCACGCGGCCCTCGGCCAGCTCCACGTCGGCCGCCCGCGCCTGCGCCCCCGGGTCGTCCGGGCGGTCGGCGGCCTCCTTGCGGACCTGGTCGGCGTCGTAGGAGCGGACGCGGCGGTGCAGTTCCACGCGGGCCAGGCCGCTCGTGGCGTACGCGTCGCCCGGATCGGCCTTGCGCATCTGCCCGAACGCCGCAGCCGCGGCGTCGAGGTCGCCACGGCGCAGCGCCGCCTCGGCCTCCACCCGAGCCGGGTCGGCGGCCGGCTGCCCGGCCGCCTCGGCGGCCTGGTCAGCGCCGCCCTCGGGCATCAGGCCCTGCTGCCGCAGCGCGGCGAAGAGCTGGTCGAGCACCTGGCGCACCTGCCCCTCGGGCGCCGCGCCGTTCAGCACCGGCAGCATCTGCCCGGCCACCACGGCGGCGACGAACGGGATGCCCTGCACACCCATGCGGGCGAGCTGCTGGGCGAGCCCCGGGTTCGCGTCGATGTCGACCTTGGCCAGGACCCACTTACCGGCGGCCTCGTTCGCCAGCTTCTCCAGGATCGGGCCGAGCTGCTTGCACGGCTGGCACCAGCCGGCCCAGAAGTCGACGAGGACCGGGACGCTGCGCGACCGGTCGACGACCTCCGCGTTGAACGTCGCGTCGGTCACGTCGATGACGTGCGAAGAGGAAGCCGAATCCCCCGAAGCCGACCGCTGCTGCTGCCGTTGTGCGGCGGCGCGGCGCGCGCCGAGGTCGACCGCGCCGTACAAGGAGAAGTCCGATGACGTCATGACTCCATCCTGCCGTATCCGCCGCGGGTTTCGGCATGCGCGGGGCGGGTCCTGGCGCGGCCGGCCGGCGTCCGCGCCCGGGGCCGCGGAGGCCGGTCGCGGGACCCGACCACCCGGATCGCGAGGACTCCCGCGCGCCCCTCACCTGGCCCGCTACCGCACGCTCAGAACCGGACACGCCCCGGTCGCCGGACCCGACCCACCGGACCGCGGAGGGCTCCAGCGCGACCCTCGGCCAGCCCCCGCCGCACGCTCAGAACCGGGCGGGTTCGGAGTAGCCGCCCCATTCCTTACGGAGCGCGCCGCAGATCTCGCCGAGTGTCGCCTCGGCGCGGACGGCGTCCAGCATCGCGGGGATCATGTTGTCGTCGGTGCGGGCCACCTCGGTCATGTGCCGCAGGGCCGCCTCGACGGCGGCCTGGTCGCGGGCGCCGCGGCGTTCGGCCAGTACCCGCCGCTGCTCGCGCTCGACCTCGTGGCCGACCCGCAGGATCTCCAGTGGTTCCTCGATGCTCTGCGTGTGGCAGTTCACCCCGACGATCTTCTTCTCGCCCTTCTCCAACTGCTGCTGGTAGGCGAAGGCGGCGTCGGCGATCTCGGATATGAACCAGCCGTCCTCGATACCGCGCAGGATGCCGCCGGTCATCGTGCCGTCCGGGCTCATGTCCTTGATCCGGGCGAAGATCCGCTCGGCCTCCTCCTCCATGCGGTCCGTGAGCGCCTCGACGTACCAGGAACCGCCGAGCGGGTCGACGACGTTGGTCACGCCGGTCTCCTCCATGATCACCTGCTGGGTGCGCAGCGCGATCTCGGCGGCCTTCTCGCTGGGCAGCGCCAGCACCTCGTCCAGCGCGTTGGTGTGCAGGGAGTTGGTGCCGCCGAGGACGGCGGCCAGGGCCTCGAGCGCGGTGCGGACGACGTTGTTGTCCGGCTGCTGCGCGGTCAGCGACACGCCGGCGGTCTGGGTGTGGAAGCGCAGCCACTGCGCCTTCTCCGACGTCGCGCCGTACACGTCGCGCATCCACCGCGCCCAGATGCGCCGGGCGGCGCGGAACTTGGCGATCTCCTCGAAGAAGTCGATGTGGGAGTCGAAGAAGAACGACAGGCCGGGCGCGAACGCGTTGACGTCCAGCCCGCGCGACAGGCCGAGCTCGACGTAGCCGAAGCCGTCGGCGAGCGTGAACGCCAGCTCCTGCGCGGCCGTGGCGCCGGCCTCGCGGATGTGGTAGCCGGACACGCTCAGCGGCTTGTACGCGGGGATCTCGGCGGCGCAGTACTCCATCAGGTCGCCGATCAGGCGCAGGTGCGGTTCGGGCGCGAACAGCCACTCCTTCTGCGCGATGTACTCCTTGAAGATGTCGGTCTGCAGCGTGCCGTCCAGCCCGTGGATGTCGGCGCCCTGCCGCTCGGCGGCCACGAGGTACATGCAGAAGATCGGCACAGCCGGGCCGGAGATCGTCATCGACGTGGTGATGTCGCCGAGCGGGATGCCGCCGAACAGCACGTCCATGTCGGCGGCCGAGTCGATCGCGACGCCGCAGTGGCCGACCTCGCCGAGGGAGCGCGGGTCGTCGGAGTCGCGCCCCATGAGCGTCGGCATGTCGAAGGCCACCGACAGGCCGCCGCCGCCCGCGCCGAGGATCATCTTGTACCGCTCGTTGGTCTGCCGGGCGTTGCCGAACCCGGCGAACTGCCGGATCGTCCAGGTGCGCCCGCGGTAGCCGGTGGCGTACAGGCCGCGGGTGTAGGGGAACTCCCCCGGCCAGCCGATGCGCTCGAACCGCGGGTCGGCGGCCGGCGGGCCGTAGACGGGGTCGACGTCCATCCCGGAGAGCGTGGTGAAGTCGGCGTCACGCCGTCGGGACGCGTCGTACCGCTCCTGCCAGCGGCGGCGGCCGGCCTCGATCTCGCGCATGTCCATGAGCGCACCTCCGTTCTAAATACTAGGATGTCCTAGTATCTCGCCGGGAACCAGCCCTGGGCGCGGAGGGCGTTCTCGGTCAGGCCTCGAAGTCGCCGGCGGCGACCCGCAGGCCGCGCAGCACGTCGAAGATGGTGTCCAGTTCGGGCTCGTCGTAACACCCGAGGCCGAAGCCGGCGGCCATGAGGTCCCGCGTCGCCTCCTCGACCACCTTGCGGCCGCTCTCGGTGATCTCCGCGAGCACGCCACGGCCGTCGCGCGGGTTCGGGCGGCGCAGCACGTACCCCTGCCGCTCCAGGCGGTCGATCGTGTTCGTGACGCTCGTCGGGTGCACCATCAGCCGCTCGCCGATCCGCGACAGCGGCAGCGCGCCCGCCCGGCTGAACGTCAGCAGCACCAGCGCCTCGTACCGGGCGAAGGTCAGTGAGTACGGCTTGAGCAGCGCGTCCAGCTCGGCGATCAGGATGGCCTGGGCGCGCATGATGGAGGTGACCGCGAGCATGGCCGGCGAGCGCCCCCAGCGGCGCTCCCACAGGCTTCCGGCGCGGGCTATCGGATCGAACGGCAGGTTGAGCGGCTTGGCCACGGGCACACCGTAGCGCCTCACGGCGGCCGCAGCCCCATATGTCCCCATCAATGGCAACAATGTCATTCGGCAAAGCCGGTCAATCCCTTCATTACGTGCGACGCACAAAGGAACGCTGACACCCATCACCAAGGCAAGTTATAGTTCCTTTGTCGATGCGTGCGGCCGACGGCAAAGAGAGGCGTCCGCACCGCCGTTCACCGGGCTGATCGGGCCTTGTCTTGCGCACGCGTCGCAAATTCGGGGGGTAATCATGATCGCGGATATTTCCTCGATCGTGGCCTGGGAGATGGGAATCCGCCGCGGGGGGCGGTGGATCCTGCGTCCCACCACGTTCGACATCGCCTCGGGCGTCGTCGGGCTGTCCGGTCCGGGCAGGTCGGCGCTGCTTGAGACGCTTGCGACCCTGCGCCGCCCGTCGACGGGCGGCCTGGAGCTGCTGGGCCACGACGTCACCCGGCGCGCCGGGCGGCGCGCCGTGCGCCCGCGCATCGGCCTGCTGCCCGCGCGATTCGACTGGGCGGCCGGTTTGACGGCGCGTGATTTCGTGGCATACGCCGCCTACTACAAATGCACTCCCAGACCGGCGGTCGACCTGATTCTGGAGCGATTCGGTCTCATCGACGCCGCCGAATTGGAGATGGACATGTTGCCGCGAGATTGGCGCCTTCGGGCCGGCCTTGCCGCGACCTGCGTGCACCAGCCCGACATCGTGTTCCTCGACGAGCCCCTGTGCGGCATCGACGAGCGCGAGCGCCACGACCTGGTTCCGCTGTTGCGCGAGCTGGCTCCGGTGGTCGTGCTCACCGCGCCCGACCCGGCGGAGCTGGCCGGCTGGTGCGACCAGGGGTGGAGCACCGTGCGCGGCCGCCTCGTCGAGTCGCCGGGGTCGCCGCGGCCACGGGCGCGGGTGCCCGCCGGTGTCTGACCTGGGGCGGGTGCTGCGGATCGACGCGCGCCGCACCGCCCTGTTCCTCGCCGTTCCCGCGCTGGCGTTCCTCGGCGCGGTGGCGGCATGGCGGGCTCTGCTGCCCGGGGTGGCCTACTGGGACGACGCGGTCGCCGCGCTGTTCTCGTCGGTGTGCCTGCTCGGGCCCGCCTCCGCGGCGTTCGCCGCGTGGGTCGCGCTGCGCGAGCACCGCCTCGACTACCTGCGCGGCCTCGCCGCCCGCTCGCCGGCCCTGGGCCCGCTGCTCGACCTGCTCCTGCTCGGCGTCGTCACCCTGTGCGCGTACACGCTGGTCGCCGCCGTGATCTCGGCCAAGACGATGATCCACGTGGAGGCCGGGCACCCCCGGCCGATCGGCCTGCTGGCGGGCGCGGTCACTCTGCTCGACTACACGATCGCCGGGTACCTGGCCGGGCGGCTCGTGCCGCGCCTGCCGACCGTGCCGGCCGCCGCGGCGGCCACGTACCTGTGGGGCGCGGTCCGGCAGGGGCCCTGGGCCGAGCTGCTGCCGCCGCCGGGCGTCGGGCACATCGGGCTGTTCGCGGCGCTGCGCGGCGAGCTGCTGGCCGGCCAGGCGCTGTGGTCGTTGGCGCTGGGCGCCCTCCTCGTCAGCGGATACCTGTGGGCGCTGACCCGGCACGCCTGGCTGGCCGTCCCGGCGCTGGCCGCGGCGGTCACCGTGACGGGGACCACGATCTGGCTGCACGGCCAGCAGCGCAACCCGCTCGTCGTGCCCCGCGCGTTCACCTACGCCTGCCGCCAGTGGCCGCTCACCGTGTGCGTGCACCCGGCGCTGCGGGCGGCGCTGCCGGGGCTGGAGGCGGCGCTGACGCCGCTGGCGACCCGCCTGAGCGGCACGCCGGGCCGGTTCGTGCGGGTCGAGCACCGGCCGGACAACGACTTCCCGCACCCCGGCCACGGTGTGGTGTACATCCACCTGCACGACCTGTCCCCCGGGTACCAGCACCGCGCCGCGCAGGAGATCGAGATCAGCCTGCTCGACGCCCGCACCTGCGGCGACCCCCGGCACGCCGCCGGAGCGCGCTACAGCGCGCTCGTGTCCGCCTGGCTCCTCGACGAAGAACCGCCCCGCCTCGACGATGCGGCCGCGCGCGCCTTCGCCCACTGGGGCGAGCAGCGCCGCCGGCACTGGCTCCGCCTGCACTACGCGCACTACCACTCCTGCACACTGCGTCCCCGCGACTTCCTGGCGCGCTGACCGGGTCCACGCCCCCGCGGTACCGCACGGTCCGCTCGCTCGCGGACGGGTCCGCCCGTTCGATCGGACCCGCCGGATCTCGCTTCGATCGGGGCCGTCCAGCCCACGAATCGATCATGTCGGCGGCGCCGGGCGGGCGGTGACCCCGGGATTTCACTATCGTCGGGTTCGTGGACTGGAGCCTGCTGGCGTGCGCCCGCAAGGGGCACATCACCTACGCACCCGATGAGGCGGCACTACGCGATCGCCTGCACGTGGCGACTCCCGCCGGCGATGCGTGGCGTTGCCTGCGCTGCGCCGCGTACGTGCACGGCGAGCCGCACGGGCGCGGCCCCGCCGACCGTGCCCCGCTGGTGCCGCGCGGCAAGGCGCTGCGCGACCAGCTGGTCATGCGGTTCTTCGCGCTGGAGCGGCTCGTCCGCGCGCTGATCATCGCTGCCGCCGCGTACGGCGTCTGGCGCTTCTCCGCGCACCGCGGCTCGATCCAGCGGGTGTTCGAGAAGGACATCCCGCTGCTCAGGCCGCTGGCCGGGCAGCTCGGCTGGGACATGGACCACTCCCACATCGTGGAGACCATCCGGCACGTCTTCATGGTCAAGTCCACCACCCTCACCTGGTTCGCGGCCGGCCTGCTGGCGTACGCGGTGGTGGAGCTGGTCGAGGGGATCGGCCTGTGGCTGCTCCAGCGCTGGGGCGAGTACTTCGCGGTCATCGCCACTTCGTTCGGGCTGCCGATCGAGATCTACGAGCTGACCGAGCGGATCACCGTTTTCCGCACCGCGGCGCTGGTCATCAACGTCGGCCTCGTCGTGTACCTGCTGGTGTCCAAACGGCTGTTCGGCATCCGCGGCGGGCGGGCGGCCTTCGAGGCGCACCGGCGCGGTCAGTCGCTGATCGAGGTGGAGCAGGCGGCGGTGGCACCGCACGCCGAAGCGGCCGGCTGACCCGCGGCCTCCATGGGCCGACCTGCCAGGTGACCCGCGGGCTGACCTGCGGCATACCCCTGGGGGCGGCCGTCCCGTGACCGTCGGGCCGGTCTGCGGGGTGACTCGCCGTTTTCTGGGGTAAATCCGGGTGTTAGCCGACTCCCAGAGATGAGGACCGATGGTGCGACAGGAAGCCTCCGCCGCGCAGACCTCCGCGCCCTCCACGCGCCCAACCCGCAGGACGGGCGTCCGCACGATCGCTGTGGTGATCGTGCTGGCGGCGCTGGCCTACGCGGTGCTGCAGGCGGTGCACGCGCTGCCCGGATGGCTCGACCCGCTCGGCGAGACGACGAAAGATCGCAGCGGCCCGGCCGTGCTGCGCTCGATCCAGAACATCTCCCGCTACGAGGCCGCGACCGGGAACTTCCAGGTCATCGTCGACCTGGAGAAGGACGCGCGGTTCCTGCCGAGCGCCATCCGCGGCGAGCGGACGTTGTTCGTCGGCACCGGCAGCGTCGACGCCTACGTCGATTTCTCCCACATCGGCGACGGCGCGGTCACGGTCGACAAGAGCCGGACGTCGGTGACCGTACGGCTGCCGCACGCGCAACTGGAGAAGACCAACCTCGACCCGAAGCACAGCTACGTCTTCGCCCAGCAGAGGGGCCTTTTCGACCGCATCGGCGACTTCTTCAGCTCCAACCCGGACCGGCAGCAGGAGCTGTACGTGCTGGCCGCGCAGAAGATCCAGGACGCCGCGCAGGCCTCCGGCCTGGCCCAGCGCGCCGACGCGAACACGCAGCAGATGGTCACGAACCTGATGCGCGGTCTGGGCTTCCGGCACGTCACGGTGACGCCGACCGCGTCACCGTGACCTCATCGATACCCGGCTTTGAGGGAATAGTCGGGTAACGGGGCCGTTAGTGATACATCGGGGTGATCTTGGTGCAGACAGGCACGTCCGCGCTCCGCCGGCGGCCGACATGGCCGCTGGCGCTGCCCGTCGGGATCGCGGCCGTGGCCGTCGCGCTGCCGGTCCTCGGCGATCCGGTCGCCGATCGCCCGGCCCACCTGCTCGTCGGCGAGCTGTTCCCCGACGGCCAGGAGCTGCTGCTGGCCCTCATCCTGCTGGCCACCGCCCGCGGCGTGCTGCTACGCCGCCGCGTCGCCTACTACATCGTGGTGGGGCTCACCGTGCTGTCCGCGCTCGACGCGCTCGGCACCGGGGAGTTCGGGCGTCTCGTGCTGCTGCTCGCCGCGCTGGCGGCGTTCGTCCGGTACCGCGCCGAGTTCACGGCCGGGCCCGCCCGCATGCGGACGGCGCTGCGCACCGGCCTGATCACCTATGGCATGGCGATCCTGTACGGCCTGGCCGTGATGGTCGCCGAGCGCAACCACATCAGCCCGGGCCCGTCGGCCGGTGACGCCGGTCGCGAGATCATCGCCGGGCTGACCGGATCCGGGTCGGGGCCGCTGCGCTTCGACGGCTCGGCCGGGCACTGGTTCGAGTCGAGCCTGGGCATCCTCGGCGGCGGCGGGCTGCTGGCCGTGGTGATGACGCTGCTCGCCGCGTCGCCCGCCCCGCCCGCGGGCGGTGAGATGGAGCGCGCCGAGGCGGCCCGCCTGGTCGATGACGACGGCTCCGACACGCTCGCACCGTTCGTCCTGCGCAGCGACAAGTCCTACGTCTTCAGCCCCGACCGCCGCGCGGTCATCGGCTACCGCGTGCTGTTCGGCGTCGCCGTCGCCGGCGGCGACCCGGCCGGCGACCCGCGCTCCTACCCCGCCGCCGTCGCCGAGTTCGCCGCGCTGGCGCAGCGGTCCGGCTGGCGCATGGCCGTGCTCGGCGCCCGCGGCGACCTGACGGACCTGTGGCGACCGTACGGGATGCGCTCGATCGGCATCGGCGACGAGGTCCTGCTGACCCCGGGCGAGTTCGGGTTGCGAGGACGCAGCATGCGCAACGTCCGCCAGGCGGTACAGCGCACCCGCAACGCCGGCGTGACGACCGAGATCCTGCGTGAAGGCGACCTGCCGGAGGACGAGCGCGCCCGGCTGCGGACGCTGGCCACCGAGGCCATGGGCGGTGCCGAGGAGCGCGGTTTCTCGATGAACCTCGACGACCTGCTCACCGGGCGGCACGAGTCCCCGGTGATCGTGATCGCCCGTGCCGCGGACGGCACGCCCGTGGGCTTCCAGCGGTACCTGCCGAGCGCGTCCGGCCGCCGCCTGTCGCTGGACGCCATGCGCCGCGCGGCCGGCTCGCCGAACGGCCTCAACGAGCGGATGATCGTCGACATCGTGGAGTACGCTCGCGAGCACGGCGTGCGGGAGGTCTCGCTCAACTTCGCCGCCTTCCGCGAGCTCTTCGACACCGCCGAGCGCGGGCCGCTGGAGCGAGGCGAATACCGCCTGATCCACCTGCTCGACCCGCTGATCAAGGTGGAGTCGCTGTATCTGTTCAACCGCAAGTTCCGGCCGCGGTACGTGCCGCGCAGCGTGCTGTTCCCGTCATGGCTCGCCCTGGCCACCGTCGGCGCCGCCATGCTGACCCTGGAGTTCGGCCACCGCGCACCTCCCGGCGGCACCGGTACCCCGGCCGGTGCACCGGCCCACGAGCCCGAAGACGCCTACCCCGCCACGCCGCCGCACGCCACCTGGTGACCCGTCATCCGACGCTGCCGGGCCGGGCACGCCATCGCGTCGGTCATATACCCAGAGCTCAGGCGGTCGTGAGGCCCTCGACGAGTTCGTCGGCGGCGGCGTAGGGGTCGCAGTCGCCGTCGAGCACCTTCTCGGCGAGCACGTCGAGGCGCTGGTGGCCGTGCAGGTCGCCCATGCGTTCGCGCAGCGCGGTGACCGCGATGGCCTCGACCTCGTCGCGGGCGCGGGCCAGGCGGCGTCGCCGCAGCTCGCCGGTCTCTTCCATCCAGGCCAGATGCCGGTCGAGCTTCTCGACGACCTCGTCGACGCCTTCGCCCTTGACCGCGACGGTCGGCACGATCGGCGGCTTCCAGCCCTGCTCGCCGGCGAGGGCGATCATGTTGCGCAGGTCGCGGATCACCTGCTGGGCGCCCTCGCGGTCGGCCTTGTTGACGACGAACACGTCCGCGATCTCCAGGATCCCGGCCTTGGCCGCCTGGATCGAGTCGCCCATGCCCGGCGACACCAGCACGATCGTGGAGTCGGCGAGCGAGGCGATCTCGACTTCGGCCTGGCCGACCCCGACCGTCTCGACGAGGATCACCTCGCAGCCGGCGGCGTCGAGTACCCGGATCGCCTGCGGGGCGGCCCAGGACAGGCCGCCGAGGTGGCCGCGGCTGGCCATCGACCGGATGAACACGCCGGTGTCGGAGGCGTGGTCCTGCATCCGCACCCGGTCGCCGAGCAACGCCCCGCCGGTGAACGGCGAGGACGGGTCGACCGCCAGCACGCCGACCCGCAGGCCCTTCGCGCGGAAGGCGCGGACCAGCGCGCTCGTGGACGTCGACTTGCCCACGCCCGGTGAACCGGTGAGCCCGATGATCCGCGCCCTGCCGGCCAGCGGGCTCAGCGCCGCCATGATCGGGCGGAGCTGCGGCGAGGCGTTCTCGACCAGGGAGATGAGCCGCGCGACCGCGCGAGGCTGCCCCCTGCGGGCGCGCTCGACCAGGTCGGCGACGTCGACGGTGCGTGCCACCCGGGACCTCAGGCCCTCAGGATCAGGGCGTCGCCCTGGCCGCCGCCGCCGCACAGCCCGGCCGCGCCGACGCCGCCGCCGCGCCGGCGCAGCTCGTGCGCCAGGTGCAACACGATGCGCGCGCCGGACATGCCGATCGGGTGCCCGAGCGCGATGGCGCCGCCGTTGACGTTGACCTTGGACGCGTCGACGCCGAGGTCGCGCATCGACTGGATGGCGACGGAGGCGAACGCCTCGTTGATCTCGATGAGGTCGACGTCGTCGACGGTGAGGCCCTGCTTGCCGAGCGCGTGCTTGATCGCGTTGGCCGGCTGGGACTGCAGCGAGTTGTCCGGGCCGGCCACGTTGCCGTGCGCGCCGATCTCGGCCAGCGGGGTCAGCCCCAGCGCCTCGGCCTTGGCCTTCGACATGACGACGACCGCACACGCGCCGTCGGAGATCTGCGAGGACGAGCCGGCCGTGATCGTGCCGTCCTTGCTGAACGCGGGCCGCAGGCGGGCCAGCGACTCGGCGGTGGTGTCGGGGCGCACGCCCTCGTCGGCGGCGAAGACCACCGGGGTGCCCTTGCGCTGCGGGATCTCCACCGGGACGATCTCGTCGTCGAAGAGCCGGTTCTTCATGGCGTCGGCGGCGCGCTGGTGCGAGCGGGCGGCGAAGGCGTCCTGCTCCTCGCGGGTGATGCCCAGCTTGGCGTTGTACCGCTCGGTCGACTCGCCCATCGACACGCCGTCGAAGGCGTCGGTGAGGCCGTCGTGGGCGGTGGCGTCCAGCACCTCGATCGAGCCGTACTTGTAACCGTGCCGGGCCTTGGGCAGCAGGTGCGGCGCGTTCGTCATCGACTCCATGCCGCCGGCCACCACGACGTCGAACTCACCGGCCCGGATGAGCTGGCCGGCCAGGGCGATCGCGTCCAGCCCGGACAGGCACACCTTGTTGATCGTCAGCGACGGGACGGTCATCGGGATTCCGGCCTTGACCGCCGCCTGCCGGGACGGGATCTGGCCCGCGCCCGCCTGCAGCACATGCCCCATGATCACGTAGTCGACCTGGTCGCCGGCGAGGCCGGCCCGCTCCAGCGCGGCTTGGATGGCGATCCTGCCCAGCTCCACAGCGGAGAAGTCCTTGAGCGAGCCGAGCAGGCGCCCGATGGGCGTCCGCGCGCCCGAGACGATGACGGAACCGGCCATGAGAGCAGACCTCCAACAGCAGTGGCAGGGCGACGTTTGCCAACATACCCACAGGGAGATGCTCGTCAGTTGGGAGGGCCAGCGCCATGCTCACACGGATCGACCACGTCGGGATCGCCTGCCACGACCTCGAGGAGAAGATCGCGTTCTACGAGGGCACGTTCGGTCTGGTCGTCGCCTCCCGGGAGACCAACGAGGAGCAGGGCGTCAGAGAGGCGATGCTGCACGTCGCCGACGGTCCGGCCGGTGCGTCGTACGTCCAGTTGCTGGAGCCGCTGCACCCGGACACGCCGGTCGGGAAGTTCCTGGCCAGACGCGGCGAGGGGGTACACCACGTCGGGTACGGCGTGGACGACGTGGCCGCGGCGCTGGAGGCGGTCGGCGCGACCGGCGTACGTCTGCTCGACCAGCGCCCGCGCCACGGGTCCATGGGCGCGGCGATAGCCTTTCTTCACCCCAAGGACATGGGCGGTGTGCTGACCGAGCTGGTCCAGGCTCCCCCGCGGCCGCGCTGAGCCGCCACGAGCGTGTTCCGAGCCCGGCGGGCGCGCCCGCGCAGGCGCGTACCGCGTTCTCGGGCATGTTCTCCGAACGTATTCTCCGGGCATCGCATAAGCTTTCGCAAACACGACGAACCACCCGGGGCTAAAGTTGAGCCCCCAACACGACAGTGTCGGGAGTACGCTGCTGTCGCCGGAAGTGGTTCCGCCCGTGCCCTACCCCGTAACACGCAGTACTCGCGCGGCCCTCGTCTGGTACCTCCACTTTATGTAGCCGTCTCGTCACAGCAGGATTGAGCCTCATGCAGTCCGACATCGACGCCCAGCTCAGCAACTTCTTCGAAGACAGCACGCCCCCACGTGAGTTCGACGTGGTGCTGCGCGGCTACGACCGGCACCAGGTCGAAGAGCACATCAAACAGCTCGACGCCGAAGTCCGTCAGAGCCGCGAGCAGGCCCAGGCGTTGCAGCGTGAACTCTCCGACGCACACCGGCAGCTGCAGGAGCAGGAGCGCCCGACCTACTCCGGTCTCGGCGCCCGCATCGAGCAGCTGCTCCGGCTCGCCGAGGAGCAGGCCACCGAGCTCGTCCAGGCCGCCCGCACCGAGGCCAACGAGATCAAGGCCGCGGCCAAGGTCGAGGCGGCCGAGCTGCGCGCCGCCACCGAGAACGACGCGGCCGAGCTGCGCGCCCTCGCCCAGCGTGAGTGCGATGACATGCGCAACACGGCCGAGCGCGAGGCCGAGGAGGTGCGCACCGCGGCCCGCCGGGCGGCCGACGAGCTGACCTCGACGACCGAGCGCGAGGTGGCCAAGCTGCGCGCCACCGCCGACCACGAGGTCGCCGATAAGCGCGCCAGCGCCGAGCGTGAGATCGCCAAGCTGCGCACCACCACCGAGCGCGAGGTCGCCCAGCTCCGCGCGTCCACCAAGCGGGAGCGCGACGAGATCCTCACGACCGCCAAGCGGCAGGCGGACGAGATGCGGGCCCAGGCCCAGCGCATCCTGGAGGAGAGCGAGGCGCAGCGGGCGCAGGCCGAGGCCGAGTTCGAGATCCAGCTCGCGGCCCGGCGCGAGGAGGCCGAGCGGCAGGACGCCGAGCGGCACGCCGCCGCGCAGAGCGCGACCCAGAAGCTCGTCGCGGAGGCCGAGCAGCGGGCCGCGTCCGCCGAGCAGCGCGCCACCAAGGCGACCCAGCAGGCCGAGCACACCCGCCGCGAGGCCGACAACCACGCCAAGCAACTGGTCGCGAACGCCCGCAAGAACGCCGAGCAGATCATCGCCGAGGCGAAGGCCCAGGCCGAGCACCTCCTCACGGAGACCAAGAGCGAGGCCGAGCGCATGCGCACCACGGCGCAGCGCCAGGTGGACGAGCTCACGCGCCAGCGCGACAGCATCACCAGCCACCTCAACCAGCTGCGCCAGCTCATCGGCGGGGTGTCCGCGCCGCTCGGCGGCGGCGACGAGCTGGCCGCTCCGCCGGAGAAGCCGGCCATCGCACCGGCCGCGCCGAAGCCCGCGCCGAAGCCGGCTCCCAAGCCCGCCGCGGTCCCGTCGGCGTCGGCGCAGCCGAAGAAGAAGGACGATGACGACGACGAGTGGTGGCAGGAGTGACGCGGGGGCCGCGGCTCCGCTGATCGGATCCGCGGCCCCGCCGCCTGACTCATTGTGAAAAGCCTGGAGGCTCCCGCGCCTCTAGGCTTTTCGCATCATCGGCCGTTGAAGGAGCGTGCGTGGCCGCCGAACGATCCCCCGACAGCCGCCCGGGCGAGGAGACCGGCGACCCCGCGGGCAGGCGGCACCCCGGCGCCGCCACGGCCAAGGGTGCCGAAGGCGCCGGCCCGTCCGCCGCCGCACCAGCGACCGCAGGACAGTCCGCGCCAGGGCAATCCACGGCAGGGCAATCCGCGGTGCCGGCCGTGACGGCTTCCGACGTCCCGGACGTCCCAGACGGGACGGACCGAACGGGCGGGCCCGGTGGGACGGTCCCGGACGGCGGGAACGGCGGGAACGCCCAGGGCGCGCCGGCCGACCGCGCGGTGGCGCCCGGCACCGCCGACACGTCCGCCGACACGTCCGGTGGTGCGTCCGGTGGGTACGCCGATCCGGTCACCGACATCGAGACGCGGCAGCGCGAGGCGGGCGTCGACGCGCTGTTCCCGTTCGGCCGTCCCGGCCGCCCGCTGATGCGCGGGAACCCGTTCGTCTTCGGCTTCTCCGGCGCGCTCGGTGTCTTCGCCGCCTACATCCTCGTTCAGGCGATCACCGGCGCCCGCCAGGTGATCATTCTGATCGTCGTCTCGCTGTTCCTCGCCGTCGGACTGAACCCGGCGGTCGAGGCGCTGACCAAGATCGGCATCTCCCGCCGCTGGGGCGTGCTGCTGGTGTTCTTGTGCCTCGTCGGGTTCTTCGTCGGCTTCGGGTTCGCGATCGTGCCGCCGCTGTCGGAGCAGCTCACCTCGTTCGTGCACAACCTCACGAGCAGCAACGGCTACCTCCAACAGCTCCAGCACAACCACCGGCTGCAGGACCTCGACCACCGCTACCACCTGCTGGAGAAGGCGCAGAGCGCGCTGCAGAGCAAGGACCTGGGCACCAAGGCGGCCAACGGCATCGTCGGCGTCGGCCAGGTGGTGATCAGCGGGGTGTTCAGCACGCTGACCGTGCTGATCCTCACCCTGTACTTCCTGTCGTCGCTGCCCAGCATCACGAGCTTCGTGTACCGCCTGGCGCCCCGGTCGCGGCGGGCGCGGGTCGCGCTGCTGGGCGATGAGATCCTCGACCGGATCGGCGGCTACGTCGCCGGCAACGTGCTGATCTCCCTCATCGCCGGGCTCTGCTCGTACATCTTCCTGTTGATCGCCGGGGTGCCGTACGCGATCGCGCTGGCGTTTCTGGTCGCCATCACCGACCTGATCCCGCTGGTCGGCGCGACGATCGGGGCGGTGCTGGTGACCGCGGTCGCGTTCTTCTCCGGCACCTGGATCGGCGTTGCCACCGCGGTGTTCTTCCTCATCTACCAGCAGGTGGAGAACTACATCATCCAGCCGCGCGTGATGAAGCGGTCGGTCGACGTGCAGCCGGCCGTCACGGTCATCGCGGCGCTGATCGGCGGCACGCTGCTCGGCATCGTCGGCGCGCTGCTGGCCATCCCGACCGCCGCGGCAGTGGCGCTCATCATCCGCGAGGTGATCATGCCGCGGCAGGAGAGCCTGTGAGTCAGCGGATGCTGCGCCCGAGCGCGACCGTGAACTCGGCCGCCACGTCGTTGAACAGCCGCGGCTGCTCGATCGCGGTCAGGTGGCCCGAGCCGGGGATGACGGTGAACTCCGCGTTCGGCAGCGCGTCGGCCATCGTGCGGGCGTCGTTCTCGGCGATGATCTCATCCTCGTCGCCGTGCACGACCAGCGCGGGCGCCCGCACCTCCGGCAGCGCCGCCATGGCGTCGGGGCGGGCGGCCATGGCCCGCAGCGCCCAGGCCGCCGCGGCCGGCGGAGCCGACTGCACCAGCCCGCGCACCCGGCCGTAGACCAGGGCGCGCTGCCGCATCGTGGTCGGCCCGACCAGGCGCGGCAGCAGCTCCTCCAGCAGCACGTCGACGTTCTTCTCCGACTCCAGCCGTCCGGCGGTGCGCAGCCGGGCGGCGCGCGCGGCCTCGGTGTCGGCGGTCGCCTTCGTGTTCGCCAGGATCACGCCGAGGACGCGGCCGGGATGGCGGCGGCAGAACGCCAGCGTGACGTACCCGCCCATCGACAGCCCGCCGATGACGGCGCGGTCGATGCCCTTGAGATCCATCAGCGCCGCCACGTCGTCCGCCATCACGTCGACGGAGGGCTCGGCGGTGCCCAGCGGCGAGCCGCCGAAGCCGCGCAGGTCGGGCGTGACCACCCGGAAGCGGGCCGCGAGCGCCTCGCGCTGGGCCAGCCACATGGCCGACGACAGGGGAAACGCGTGCAGGAGCACCAGGGGTGTCCCGCTCCCGACGTCGCGGCTGTACAACTGCACGGCTCTCACCTCGATCAGCATGAATACGGCCCCGCCCGGAGAACGTCCGAGCACGATTCATCCTCACCACTTGGCGGCGATCTTCCGCCAAGGTGGCCGCGTTCGGTCGCCAAGGTTTAGGAACCGGTAACTTCCGTCAAAACGTCATTCCACCGATGAGACGGATGTTTCTACCCGACATCGGTGGGCAGCGGAAAGGCGTCCGGCGCGACCCGCTTCACGATCTCATTGAGCACGATCCGCACGTACGGCTCACCGACCCACAGGTGCTTGGCCCCGTCGACGCCGACGACCTCCGCCTGCGGCACCCGCTTGAACCGCTCCCGCGCCTCCGGCGGCCGCAGGTAGTCGTCGAGCTCGGGCACCAGCGCGAGCAACGGCCGGCCGAACTCCGCCCACGCGTCCAGGTCGTCGTCGGTGGCCCGGCGCAGCGGCGGCGACAGCAGGATCGCCCCCTCAACCGCCGGGTCGCGGCCCCACTTCAGCGCCAGCTCGGTGCCGAACGACCAGCCGAGCAGCCAGACGCGCGGCAGGTCGTGGTATTCGGCGTACTCCAGCGCGGCGGCCACGTCGTACCGCTCGGAGTCGCCCCCGCCGAACTCGCCCTCGCTCGTGCCCCGGTCGCTGGTGGTGCCGCGCGTGTTGAACCGCAGTACGGCCAGGCCGGCCAGTGCCGGCAGCCGGTACGACGCCTTGCGCAGCACGTGGCTGTCCATCATGCCACCGTGCGTCGGCAGCGGGTGCAGGCAGACCAGCGTGGCGGCCGGCGGGCGGTCCTCGGGCACCGCGAGCTCGCCAACCAGCGTGAGCCCATCGGCGGTGCGCAACTCGATGTCGGTACGGCGCGCGGGCAGCACCGTGCTCGCCCGGATCTCCGCCATCGCACGTCCTTTCCAGTCGCAGGTCTCTCCCTCCCGGAAGCGGGTCTTTTCCGGAAGCGAAGCCCTGTCAGTAGCGCCGCCCCCGGCGGGACCGCTGGATCTTCGGCAGCCGGTTGAGCCGGTGGTTCCAGCAGGGCCGGTGCCAGTGCCTCCGGTCGTCCAGGCCGCCGCCCTCGGCCGGCCACGCCACGACGTGCCCCACGCCCGGCGCGATCTCCTGGTCGCAGCCCGGGCAGCGGTACGCCTTGGCCGCGCCCGACACCGGCCGGACGATCCAGTCGCCGTCCGGGCACTCCTCCACCCGCTGCGGGTCGCCGTACGCGCCCGCGCCGGTCGTCCGGGGGGCGTCGGGCGTGCGGCGGTTGCGTCGGGGGCTCATGCCGCTCAGGGTACGGTCCGCCGCCCGCGGCCGGACGACCCGCCCCCCGGCGGTCCCCGGAACCGGCGGAGGGCGCGCACATCGGACGACCGGCGCGCGGTCAGCGGAAGGTGCGGCCGGCCGTGTGCAGCTCCTCCAGCAGCGGCGCCGGGGCGTACGCCGGCTCGCGGTGCTCGGTGTAGAGGGCGCGCAGCACCTCGATCGCCCGGTCGAGCCCGATGCGGTCCAGGTCGGCGATCGGGCCGATCGGGTAGCCGCAGCCGTACCGCATCGCGGCGTCGATCGCGTCGGCGTCGGCGTAGCCGGACTCCAGCATCCGCACCGCGTCGTTGAGGTAGGGCACGCGCAGCGCGTCGACGATGAACCCGGCCCGGTCGCGGCAGCGGACCGGCCGCTTGCCGAGCAGCGTGACGTACTCGGCCGCGCGGTCGAGGATCTCGGGCGTGGTCACGACCGTGCCGGCGATCTCGGCGAGCTCGCCGAGCGGATCGGGCAGGTGCAGGCCGACGACGTCCTGTGGCCGGTCGGTGGCCGTCGCCAGCTCGATCACCGGGACGGTCGAGGCCGTGGTGGCGAGGACGGCGCCCGGCCGCGCGACGTCGTCGACGGCCGCGAACAGCGACCGCTTGACCGATTCGTCCTCCGCCACCGCCTCGACGACCAGGTCACGGTCGGCGAGCACCGCCAGGTCGGTGCCGCCCTCGACCGGCCCCTCCAGCGCCGCCCGCACGGCGTTCGCCTTCTCCTCGTCGCCGGCGACGAACCGGACGTCGGCGCCGGCCCGGACGCACGCGCCGGTGATCGCGGCGGCCAGCGGTCCGGAGCCGACGACGCCCACCTTCGGCGGTGTGCCGGCCGGGCGCTCCCGCTCGGCCTTTGGCGCGCCGGAGGCGTAGTCATAGAAACCGCGGCCGGTCTTGCGGCCGAGCAGCCCGGCGGTGACGAGCTGCCGCAGGATCGGCGCGGGCGCGTGCCGCCGGTCGTGCGTCTCCCGGTAGATGGCCTCGCAGACCTCAAGCGAGACGTCGAGCCCGATGAGGTCCATCAAGGTGAACGGGCCCATCGGCAGGCCGGTCGCCTTCATCGCCGCGTCGATGTCCTCGCAGATGGCATGCCCGGCGTCGTACATGGCGGCCGCCTGGTTGAGGTAGCCGAACAGCAGCCGGTTGGCGATGAACCCGGCCCGGTCGCCGACCGTCACCCCGACCTTGCCGAGCCGTCGCACGAGCTCCTCGGCCAGCGCGAGCGCCTCGGGTCGGGTCAGCACGGTGCGGATCACCTCGACGAGCTTCATCACCGGCGCCGGGTTGAAGAAGTGCACCCCGACGACCTGCTCCGGCCGGCTGGTCACCACGGCGATCTGGGTCACAGACAGCGAGGAGGTGTTGGTGGCCAGCACGGCGTCGGCCCTGCACACCTTGTCGAGCCGCTCGAACACCCGGTGCTTGAGGTCCATCCGCTCCGGCACGGCCTCGACGACCAGGTCGCAGTCGGCCAGCGGGTCGAATGAGGTGGACAACGTCACCCGGCCCAGGATCGCCTCCCGCTCCTCCGGCGTCAGCCGGCCCCGGTCCATCGCCCGGCGGGTGGAGGTCTCCAGGTGGCCGCGGCCGCGCCGCAGCGCCTCGTCGCCCACCTCGACGCCCACGACGTCGAAGCCGCCACGGGCCAGCACCTCCGCGATGCCGGCTCCCATCGTGCCGAGCCCGACGACCCCGATCCTGTTCAGCGCTGCGCTCATGGTCGGCAGTCTCGCAGACCGGCCCGCCGGGCCGGTTCAAGAGCCCCGGCCGAACGCGGCACTCCCGTTGCGGGCGTCCGGCGTTCGGCCACAACCGGCCGCTCCGCCCCTCACCGAGAACGCCACCGCGGAGCCGCACGAGGCCACCACCCGCACCGGTGTAGGCGCCGGCGGGCGGGGCGCCTGGGCGAGGGCCTTGACAGGGGCGGCGCCAGAACGGACGATCCAGAAGACATCCGACCTATCGCCCGCTCACAACCGCTTTGAACCGGGAGAACGCATTGATTCCACCATTGTGGTCGGATGTATCGCTGCGAGTCCCTGGAGGTTTCATGCGCAGGGCCATAGTCGCCGCGGGTCTCGTCGGCGCCCTCCTGATGTCGGGGACGGCGGCCACGGCCGCCCTGGCCCCGGCTCAGCAGGGCACGGATCCCGTCCCGGTCCCCCTGACCGGTTATGTCGACAATGATGGGATCGGGGCGAGCCCTGGTCAGGCCGACTTCGATGGCAGCCACTATTCCTTCCCCGCCGACCAGATGCCCGCCGCGGGCACCGTGACGCTGGACGGCGTCCGGTACGACTTCCCGGCCGCGGCCGGGAACGACAACGTCGTCGCGCTCGGGCAGGACATCGCCGTCCCGCGCGGCCACTACGTGACCGCGTACGTGCTCGCCGCCTCCAGCTACGGGCAGGCGGGCGGCACGGCCACGGTGCACTACGCCGACGGCGGCACGACGCAGGCGTCGCTCAGCGCCCCCGACTGGTACACCGGCGGCAGCGGCGCGGTGACTGCGGCGTACCGCTACAGCCCCACCGGCACCGACGCACACCCGGTCGCCATCTTCCCGCTCTCGATCTGGCTCGACCCGGCGCGCGAGGCCACCTCGATCACGCTCCCGACGACTGCGCGGCCTGTCGCGGGCACGTCGAGCATGCACGTGTTCGCGCTGTCGTTGCAGCCCGCCGTGCACGGGTACGCCGTCCGGGTCGGCGGCGCCGTGTCGACGACCAAGACGATGGCGAAGAACATTCAGGTCGTCCAGGCGACGGTGCAGAACATCGGCGACCAGTGGCTGAGCCCCGGCCACGAGGCGAGGGTCACCGTCGACGCTCCGGGTGTGCGCACGGTCCGGCCGGCGACCGTCCGGTGGCTCGCGCCGGGCGACGCGCAGCAGGTGGAGATCGGGATCGCGCCCGACCAGCCGATGGCCGCGGGCACGCCGGTGCCGGGGAAGGTCGTCGCGCGCGTCGGCGCGAGCACGTCGGCGGCGCAGGACCTCACGGTGCACGTCGGCATCCCGCCGTACGAGGCCACCGACGCGTCGCTGTCGCAGCACCAGGCGCCGGACTGGTTCGACAACGCCAAGTTCGGCATCTTCATCCACTGGGGTGTCTACTCCGTGCCGGCCTGGGCGCCGGTCGGCAAGGAGTACGCCGAATGGTACTGGCAACACATGAACGACCCGAACGACCCGACCTACGCCTACCACGCGCAGAAGTACGGCAAGGATTTCGATTACGACTCCTTCATTCCGCAGTTCACCGCGGCGAAGTGGGATCCGAAGGCGTGGGTGCGGCTGTTCCAGCAGGCCGGGGCGAAGTACTTCGTGCTGACGTCGAAACACCATGAGGGCTTCGCGTTGTTCGACACGAAGGTGAGCGACCGCAACTCGGTGAAGATGGGGCCGCACCGCGACCTGGTGGGCGCCCTCTTCGCCGCCGCCCGCAAGTACACGCCCGGCATCCACCCGGGCGTCTACTACTCGCTGCCGGAGTGGTACAACCCGGCGGACCCGTGGATGGGCCACGGCCCGCAGAACCCCTACACCGGGCAGCCGGTCCCCTATACCGGCTACAAGCCGGTGAACGACTACGTCACCGACTACCAGGCACCGCAGATGGAGGAGCTGATCCACCAGTACAGCCCCGACATCATGTGGTGCGACATCGGGACCCCCGCCGCTCCCCGCTCGGTCTTCGCCGACTTCCTCAACCACGCGGCCCAGCAGGGCAAGCAGGTCACCTACGACGACCGGTGCGGCATCCCGGAGCACGACTACACGACGCCGGAATACGCCAAGTACGGCGACACGGTCGTGGCCAAGTGGGAGGCCAGCCGCGGGCTCGATCCGTTCTCCTACGGCTACAACTCCGCGACTCCCGACAGCGCTTACATGACCGGCGAGGAGGCCGTACAGGATCTCGTCGACATCGTGAGCAAGAACGGCAACTTCCTGCTCGACATCGGTCCGCGCGCCGACGGCACGATCCCGCAGGTGATGCAGGACCGGCTCCGCGAGATCGGCGCCTGGCTGAAGGTCAACGGGGAGGCGATCTACAACACGACGTACTGGTCGCGCGAGTCGTCGGCGGGCGCGAACATCAGGTTCACCGTCGCGCCGAACAAGGCGTTCTACATCACGTCGCTGGCCCGGCCGGGCGACCAGGTCGTCGTGAACGCGCCGGTGCCGATCAGGCCCGGCCAGGACATCACCCTGCTCGGCTACCACGGCGCGCCGCTGCACTGGACGATGAGCAACGGCACGCTGACCATCGACGTACCGCCCGCCGCCCAGCGGACCGGCCGGTACGCGTGGGTCTTCAAGGTGAACTGGCGCTGAGCCGCCTGCCGCGGCGGTGATCGTGGGCGCCGGCGACCGCCGGCGCCCACCCCTCTCTCATCCCTGTGCCGCGCGGTCATCCCGCCGGGTACCGGAGAACCGAGCACGCCGCCGGGGATCGGGCCGCCGTCCGGCACCGTCTCGGCACGCGGCGGCCGCGCGGGCACTAGGCTGGCCTGCCGTGCGCCTCGTCATCGCCCGCTGCAGCGTCGACTACATCGGCAAGCTCACCGCCCACCTGCCGACGGCCCCACGGCTCATCCTCATCAAGGCGGACGGATCGGTGTCGGTGCACGCCGACGACCGCGCGTACAAGCCGCTCAACTGGATGAACCCGCCGTGCACCCTCAAGGAGGAAGAGCGCCGGTGGACGGTCACGCACGGCAAGTCCGGCGAGCAGCTGATCCTCACGATCGAGGAGATCCTGCACGACTCCAGCCACAAGCTCGGCGTCGACCCGGGTCTGCGCAAGGACGGCGTCGAGGCACACCTGCAGGAGCTGCTGGCCGAGCACATCACGACGCTCGGCGAGGGCTGGAAGCTGATCCGCCGCGAGTACCCGACCGCGATCGGGCCGGTCGACATCCTGTGCCGCGACGAGAACAGCGCCACCGTCGCCGTCGAGATCAAGCGGCGCGGCGAGATCGACGGCGTCGAGCAGCTCACGCGCTACCTGGAGCTGCTCAACCGCGACCCGCTGCTCGCGCCGGTCCGCGGCATCTTCGCCGCGCAGGAGATCAAGCCGCAGGCGCGCGTGCTCGCCGAAGACCGCGGCATCAGCTGCGTCACGCTCGACTACGACGCCCTGCGCGGCATCGAACGCGACGACACCCTGTTCTGACCCGCCGGATCGCCTGATCGGAGGGCGGACTTCCACGGAACGGCCGCCCGCCGAGCGCCTCGGGGTGCCGGTACGCTGCGAGGCATGCCGCAGGCCACGGGAGTCCGCGAGCGGATCGTCGACGCCGCCGAGGGCTGTTTCGCGCGCTACGGCGTCGGCAGGACGACCGTCGAGGACATCGCCGCCGCGGCCGGCGTGTCGCGCGCGACGGTCTACCGCAGCTTCGCCGGCGGCCGGGATGAGGTGATCCTCGAAGTCCTGCTGCGCGACCTGCGGCGCTTCCTCGACCGGCTGGCCGGGCGCCTCGGCACGGAGCGCTCCGTCCCGGACGCGATCGTCGAGGGCATCGTCGACGCGGTCGGCTTCGTGCGCGGCGAGCCGCGGGTGGCCTCGCTGCCGACGTCGGAGGCAACCGGCCACACCCAGGCGGCCGTCGTCGGCGCGGCCGGGCGCGTGCTGAGCCTGTGCGCCGACCGCGTGCGGCCCTACTTCGACGCGGCGCAGCGGGAGGGCCTGCTGCGCGCCGAGATCACGGTCGAGGGCGCGGTGGAGTTCCTGTTCCGGATCACCTCCTCACTGATCGCCCTGCCGCACCCGGAGGAGCCCCGCGCGTTCCTGCGCACCTATGTCGTCCCCGCCCTCGTAGAGAGCAAGTGACTCGATGACCAACGTACGCGCGCTGCGGTCGACGGCCGTGCGCCCCAGCCCGGTGTTCCTGTTCGCGGTCGGCGTCTTCGTGCTGTCCGGGCTGGCGGTCTGGAGGTACGGCATGATCCCCGAGCGCACCGCCCGGATGCTGCTGTTCGTGTTCGTCGTCAGCGGCTGGATCGTGTCGCTATGCCTGCACGAGTTCGGCCACGCGTTCTTCGCCTGGCGCTCGGGCGACCGAAGCGTCGCGACCAACGGCTACCTGACGCTGAACCCCCTCAAGTACGGCGACATCACCCTGAGCTTCCTGCTGCCGGTGCTGTTCGTGCTGCTCGGCGGCATCGGCCTGCCCGGCGGCGCAGTCTACATCAACCGCGGTGCGATCCCCGGGAAGATCCGGCACAGCCTGATCTCGGCGGCCGGGCCGCTCGCCAACCTGGTGTTCGCGATCGTGCTCGGGCTGGTCGTCAGCGACCTGGCCAAGGACACGACGCACCTGCTGTTCTGGTCCGGCCTGGCGTTCCTCGCATTCCTTCAGGTCACGGCGGCGCTGCTCAACCTGCTGCCGGTGCCGGGCCTGGACGGCTTCGGCATCGTCGAGCCGTACCTGCCGCGCCCGTGGGTTCGGCAGGCCGACCAGATCGGCGGCTATGCGTTCATGGTGCTGCTTGCGCTGCTGTGGATCCCGGTGGTCAACCGGGCGTTCTTCTCCGGCGTGTACCACGTGACCGACGTGTTCGGCATCAACCAGTACCTCGTGGCGCTGGGCTACGAGTTCTTCCGCTTCTGGCAGGGCGCGGGCCGCCTCGGCTGAGACGAAGCCGTCCGCCGTTCGGCGGCCGGGGGAATCGCCGGCTCCGGCGCCGTGCCGCCGTTCGCCTCGCCGGTGACCGTGGCGATTCGTCCCCCTCCTGTCCATCACGGGAAGTAAGCGGTAATTTACTCCGCAACACGAACCCTCTGGATGGTGGCCGATGACCGCGACCGTGGACGAGAAGACCGCTGCGACGTTCCGCTCCCTCAACCCGGCGACCGGCGAGGTCGTCGGCGAGCACCCGATCCACGACGCCGAGGCGGTGAACGCCGCGATCGAGCGGGCCCGCACCGCCGCTTCGTGGTGGGCCGGCCTGGGCTGGAAGGAGCGCCGCACCCGGCTGCTGAACATCAAGGGCGCACTGACCCGCGCGCTCAACCGCATGGCGATGCTCATCCACTCCGAGACCGGCAAGCCCGTGGAGGACGCCCAGCTCGAGGTGGTCATGGCGATCACGCACCTCGACTGGGCGGCGCGCAACGCGCGGAAGGTGCTCGGCCCACGCCGCGTATCCCCCGGGTTCATGGCGATCAACCACAGGTGCGTGCTGGAGTACCAGCCGCTGGGCGTCGTCGGCGTCATCGGCCCCTGGAACTACCCGATCTTCACGCCGATGGGCTCGATCGGGTACGCGCTGGCGGCCGGCAATGCGGTCGTGTTCAAGCCCTCGGAGTTCACCCCGGGCGTCGGGCTGCTGCTCGCGGAGATCGTCGGCCGCGTGGTGCCCGAGCAGCCGGTGCTGCAGGTCGTGACCGGGTTCGGCGAGACCGGCGCGGCGCTGGCCTCTGGCGCCGTCGACAAGATCGCCTTCACCGGGTCGGCGCGGACCGCCCGCACGGTGATGGCCGCCTGCGCAGAACGGCTCACCCCGATCGTCGCCGAGTGCGGCGGCAAGGACGCCTTCATCGTCGACGCCGACGCCGACCTCGACGCCGCGGCCGAGGCCGCGCTGTGGGGCGCGATGTCGAACGCGGGTCAGACCTGCGTCGGCGTCGAGCGCGTCTACGTCGTCGACAGCGTTTATGACGCCTTCGTCTCCCGCCTCACCGAGCGGGCGAAGGAACTGCGGCCCGGCGACGACCGCCGCGCCGCCTACGGTCCGATCACGATGCCGGGCCAGCTCGACGTCATCAGGCGGCACATCGACGACGCCGTCGAGCACGGCGGACGGCCGCTCATCGGCGGCGCCGCCTCGGTCAAGGAGCCGTACGTCGAGCCGGTCGTACTCACCGACGTCCCGGACGACTCCGCGGCCGTGCGCGAGGAGACGTTCGGCCCGACCGTAACCGTGCACCGCGTGGCGTCGGTGGACGAGGCCGTCGAGCGCGCCAACGCGACGTCGTACGGCCTGGCCGGCACCGTCTTCGCCCGCAACCGCAGGCGGGCGATGGCGGCGGCGCGCCGCATGCGCAGCGGCATGACGTCGATCAACGCGGTCATCGCGTTCGCGACCGTGCCCGCACTGCCGTTCGGCGGGGTGGGCGACTCCGGCTTCGGCCGTATCCACGGCGCGGACGGGCTGCGCGAGTTCGCCCGTGCCAAGGCCATCACGCGGCAGCGGTTCTCCCCGCCGATGAACCTGGCGTCGTTCGACCGCGGTGAAAAGGACATGGCCAGGGTGTTGCAGCTGGTCAACATGCTGCACGGCAAGCGGTACAAGTAGCCGCGGGCCGGGACTCCGGACCGGAGGGCGGCGCGTACCGGGCCGCCGCAGGGCCGCCGTGCCACGTCCGCCTGGAGGCGCCGCGGGACGGCCGGTGCGCGCCGCGGCTTGCCGGGCCGCTGTGGCGCACGGCGTTCGCGCCGGCCGGCGTCCGGCGACCTCGCCCCGGCAGGCTGCGGGTGATCGTGCCGCGCGGCGCCGGCCTCGACGGGCGTGGCGGTGGCACCGGCGGCGGAACCGGCGCCGGCGACTCCGGGTGCGGCGGCACGCGGTCCCACGCCGTGCCGAACGCCCGCCCCATGCCTAAGGCGGCCGGCGGCGGCTAAGGCGGCCGTACGGCGAGGATGAGGCATTGTCCCGATGTGGCGGCACCCGCCTTAGGACGAACCTTGAGAGTGCGAGACCGGACCGGCCGGCCCGCACCGCAAGGAGCACAGACGATGCATCCCGACATCCTCCGGGCCATCATCGACGAGTACGAGCGCGACCTGCGCGCCGCGGCCACGAAGGCCCGCCGCATTCGGCGGCTCCGGAGGCGGTGAGCCACTGGGGGCCCATGCCCCACATCGGATCCCGCCTGGTACGGGCGCCCTCCGTTCGGGCGGGATCCGTCGCGGGCGTGCGGGCCTGCACCGGCATGACCGCCGTCGCTCCGGCCGGGGAAGCGCAGCGCGGGGACGCCGGCCGTCGCGGACGGCGACGCCGTCCCGGCTCCGGGTCGGCTCTCAGGTGAATTCCACAGGGGGCAGCAGCGGACCGCCGGCGATCAGGTCGGCGGCCCGCTCGGCTATCGCGATGGTCGGCGCGTTCGTGTTGCCGCGCGGCACCGCCGGCATCACGGACGCGTCGACGACGCGCAGGCCCTCGACGCCGCGGACGCGCAGCTCCGGGTCGCAGACGGCGTCGTCGGTGCCGCCCATGGCGCACGTGCTGGTGGGGTGGAAGAGCGTCGTCACCTGGCCGCGCACCCAGTCGGGCAGATCGTCGGCGAACTCGCCCGGAGCGAACTCGCCAGCGGTGATCTTGACCAGCGGCGCGGTGGAGCAGATGTCCCTCGCCTGTGCCATGCCGGCCAGCATGACGTCCATGTCCGCCTCCTCGGCCAGGTAGTCCGGGTCGATGACCGGCTTCCAGCGCGGGTCGGCGGAGCGCAGCGTGATCCGGCCGCGGCTCGCCACCTCCACCACGGTGACGAAGACGCTGATCATCCGCTTGTCCGGATCGGCCAGGCCCTGGTCGAGGAAGGGGGTGGCCAGCACGTGGTACTGCAGGTCCGGCGCCGGCAGGTCCGGTTTCGTCCGGACGAACCCGCCCGCCTCAGCGACGTTCGAGGCGTACGGGCCGCGGCCGAGCGTCTGGTACAGCAGGAAGTTGCGGGTGTTGACGCCCTCCCAGATGGCCTTCTTCCCCGGCGTGTGCCACAGCATCGGCACGATCGGGTGGTCCTGCAGGCCGGTGCCCACCGCAGGCTGGTCGAGCACGACGTCGATGCCCAGCGACCGCAGATGGTCGGCAGGGCCGATCCCGGACAGCATGAGAAGCTGTGGCGAGTTGACCGCTCCCCCGGACAGGATGACCTCGCGCGCGGCGCGTACCTGCTGCTCGCGCCCCTCGCTGAGGTAACGGACGCCGGTCGCCCGGCCCTTCTCGACCACGACCCTGGTGACCAGGGCGTCGGTGGTGATCGTGAGGTTCGGACGGCCGGCGGCGCGGGACAGGTAGGCGTCGGCCGTGGAGCAACGCCGGCCGCGCCGCTGCGTCACCTGGTAGAAGCCGACCCCCTCCTGCCGCGCGCCGTTGAAGTCGTCGTTGGCGGGCAGGCCGAACGCGGTCGCCGACTCGACCCACGCGCGGGTCAGCGGGTGCTTGTACCGCAGGTCCTCCACGCGCAGCGGACCACCTTGGCCGTGGTAGTCGGACGCGCCGCGCTGCTGGTCCTCGGCGCGCTTGAAGTACGGCAGCAGGTCGGCGTAGCCCCAGCCCTTGCAGCCGTACTCGTCCCGCCAGGTGTCGAAGTCGTGGCGGTTGCCGCGGATGTAGATCATCGCGTTCGTGGACGAGCTGCCGCCGAGGGTGCGGCCGCGCGGCCAGTAGACGGTGCGGCCGGCCGCGTGCTGTTGCGGCGCGGTCGTGTAGTCCCAGTCGTACGGGCCCTTGAACAGGGCCTGGATGCCGGCCGGGATGTGGATCTCGGGGGCGGTGTCGGGCGGTCCGGCCTCCAGGAGCAGGACCTTCGTGCCGGGATCCGCGCTGAGCCGGTCGGCGAGCACGCAGCCCGCGCTGCCGGCGCCGACGATCACGTAGTCGTACACGGCCGCCTCCTGGGCTCGAAAACGTCGGCGCAACACTACCGATCACGCACTGTTCCGGACAGTATCCCGAACGCGGTTCTAGTGTGCGAAGGGCGCAGCGGCCACGAATGAGTCACACTTTCCGGCGCGGAGGTGCCGGAAACCGATGTTCGGCGGCACGCCCGCGCGGGCGGCGCTCAGCGTTCGGCTCGTCCTTCCCGGTAGCCGCCGTCGCGGTAGAACATCCAGCCGGCGAGGGCGGTCAGCACCGGCAGCCCGAGCGCGATCGCGAACGGCCAGAGCGGAGCCCGCACGCCGAACGCCACGAGGTAGGCGACGGCCGCGGCCAGGCTCATGACCTTGCCGACCAGCGCCTGCACCCTGAGCCGCCGGAGAAGCTGGCGCTCGTCCATCTCGCGGCGCAGCAGGGCGGCCGCGTCGGCGTCCCGCCCGCCCCAGAAGTAGTAGCCGGCCGCGACCAGCAGGACGAACGGCAGCAGGACGAGGTAGACGGGGGCGCCCCAGCCGTGCACGGCCACCTCGACCGCGGTGATCACCGCACCGGCGACGACGACCCTGATCGGCGCGCGCAGCCGCGGCGGAATCCGATTGGTCATTGACCGACCTCCTCATCATCGGGCTCGAACATGTCCTCCACAGCAACCGCGAAGGACCGTGCGATGCGGAACGCGAGCGGAAGCGACGGCAGGTAGCGGCCGCTCTCGATGGAGATCACCGTCTGCCGGGAGACGCCGAGGACCGAGGCAAGCTCCGCCTGGGAGAGGCCGCGGCGGACGCGCTCCGCCCGGACGTTGTTCCGCATGATGTAAAGCTAGCTTGACATCGGAGCGTGTCAAGCGAGCTTTGCATCGAACGCTCTGCCCGCCCAGGCCCTGCCCGCCCAGGCCCTGCCCGCCCAGGCCCTGCCCGCCCAGGCCCTGTCCGCCCAGGGCCTGCTCACCCCGGTCCCGTTCGCCCAGGCCCTGCCCATCCGGTCCCGTTCGCCCAGGCTCTGCCCGCCCCGTCCCCGCTCGTCCCGGGCCGGGCGGTCGTTAGGGTGACGGCATGGCGAAGAAGCGCGACGACCAGCCCGTCGTCCTTTCCAAGATCTACACGCGGACCGGTGACGACGGCACCACCAACCTCGGCGACATGAGCCGGACGGCAAAGACCGACCTGCGCCTGGCCGCCTACGCCGACGTCGAGGAGGCCAACTGCGCGATCGGCGTCGCCATCGCCCTCGGCGACCTGCCCGAAGACGTCACCGCGCTGCTCGGCCGCGTGCAGAACGAGCTGTTCGACGTCGGCGCCGACCTGTGCGTCCCCGTGGTCCCCGACCCGAAGTTCCCGCCGCTGCGGGTGACCGAGGATTACATCACCCGGCTGGAGGCCGACTGCGACGCCCACAACGCCGGCCTGCGCAAGCTGCGCAGCTTCGTCCTGCCCGGCGGCACCCCGGGCGCCGCCCTCCTGCATACGGCGCGCACCGTGACGCGGCGCGCCGAGCGGTCCGCCTGGGCCGCGCTGGAGGCGCACGAGGACACCAACCCGCTGACCGCGCGCTACCTCAACCGGCTGTCCGATCTGCTGTTCATCCTCGCGCGGGCGGCCAACGCCGAGCGCGGCGAGGTGCTGTGGAAGCCCGGCGGCGAGCGCTGAACCCGCGCCGGCGGGCGCGAGGCGCCGCGGTGCGGTTTCCCCACGACCGGTCCGCGTGCCGGTACGCGCCCTGACTGCCCGGATGACGTGCGCCTGCCGGTGCGGTCCGGTGCGGGCGGCCTCCGGCGTCAGGCGACCGGCGGGCCGGGTGGGGCCGACTCCAGCCAGGCGAGGAAGCCGGTGAGCGCGGCGCCGCTCATGGCCAGCTCCACGGTGCCGGCGTCGTCGCGCAGCTCGACGATGCCCGCGTCGGGATGCAGCGCGGCCTCCTCGTCGGCCTCCGGCTTGCGGCGGCCGGCAACGACGAGGCCCCGGCGGTGGACCACCCGCCGGGGACGGAGCCGTAGTCCGAAGATCGCGAACCAGAGCAGATCGTCACCGCTGTAGCGGCCGATGCCGAGGCGCCACACGCTGCGGCGGCCGGGTTCGCGCAGGCTGCACTCGACCGTGCCGCCGGGGCGTTCGAGCAGCCAGCGCCGCAGCGACAGCACGGCGAACACGACCACGACCACCAGGAGGATGGCGGCGAGCACCTCGCCGATGCCCAGAGCCAGGAACTCGCCCACTCCCCCCTGCTTCCCGTGTGAATGGCGCCGATCAGACCTCTTGGCCGGCGGCCCGCAGCCGCGCCTGGGCGCGACGCTGCACGAGCGCCGCCTCCTCGCCCGCCTGGCCGGCCGCCCTCTCGTACTCGGCGCGGGCGGCGGCGATATCGACCTCGCCGCCCAGCTCCGCGTACTCGGCGAGGATCGACACCTCGTTGGAGGCCACAGAGAAGAAGCCGCCGAAGACCATCGCGGCGACGCTCTCGCCCTCGCCGCCCGCCGGATCGATCCGCACGACGCTGCCGTCGGCGAGCAGGCCGAGCAGCGGCGCGTGGTCGGGCAGGATGCCGATCTCGCCCTCGGTGGTCCTGGCGATGACCATATCGGCTTCGCCGGCCCAGATCTCACGTTCCGGTGAGACGAGCTCGACGCGCAGAGTTGCCACTTGATCTCCTTCGGACGCCCGCGGGCGTTACTTCTGCAGCTCCTGGGCCTTCTTCTCGGCCTGCTCGATGTCGCCGACCATGAAGAACGCCTGCTCCGGGAGGTGGTCGTACTTGCCCTCGGTGATGGCCTTGAACGACGCCACCGTGTCCGTGAGCGGGACGGTCTCGCCGGGCTGGCCGGTGAACGCCTCGGCCATGTACATCGGGTGCGACAGGAAGCGCTCGATGCGCCGCGCCCGCTCCACCGTGATCTTGTCCTCTTCGGACAGCTCGTCGATGCCGAGCAGGGAGATGATGTCCTGGAGCTCCTTGTACCGCTGGAGGATCCGGATCACCTCCTGCGCGACGTCGTAGTGCTCCTGGCCCAGGATCGTCGGGTCCATGATGCGGGACGTGGAGTCGAGCGGGTCCACCGCCGGGTAGATGCCCTTCTCCGTGATCGCCCGCGAGAGCACCGTTGTCGCGTCGAGGTGCGCGAACGTGGTGTGCGGCGCCGGGTCGGTGATGTCGTCCGCGGGCACGTAGATCGCCTGCATCGAGGTGATCGAGTGACCGCGGGTCGAGGTGATCCGCTCCTGCAGCTCGCCCATCTCGTCGGCCAGGGTCGGCTGGTAGCCCACCGCGGACGGCATGCGGCCGAGCAGCGTGGACACCTCAGAGCCCGCCTGGGTGAACCGGAAGATGTTGTCGATGAACAGCAGCACGTCCTGGTTCTGCACGTCGCGGAAGTACTCCGCCATCGTCAGCGCGGACAGCGCGACCCGCAGACGGGTGCCCGGCGGCTCGTCCATCTGGCCGAACACGAGGGCGGTGTCCTTGAGGACGTTGGCCTCCTTCATCTCCAGGAGGAGGTCGGTGCCCTCACGGGTGCGCTCGCCCACGCCGGCGAACACCGAAGTGCCCCGGTGGTTGCGGGCGACACGGGTGATCATCTCCTGGATGAGCACCGTCTTGCCCACGCCGGCACCACCGAACAGGCCGATCTTCCCGCCCTTCACATAAGGGGTGAGCAGGTCGATGACCTTGATGCCGGTCTCCAGGATCTCGGTCTTGCTCTCCAGCTGGTCGAACGCGGGCGCGTGCCGGTGGATCGGCCAGCGCTCCTCGATCTTCAGCGACGAGGTCGGCACGTCCAGGGAGTCGCCGATCGTGTTGAACACGTGGCCCTTGACGACGTCGCCGACCGGCACCGAGATCGGGCCGCCGGTGTTGACCACCGGCGCGCCGCGGACGAGGCCGTCGGTCGGCTGCAGCGAGATCGCGCGGACCATGTTGTCGCCGATGTGCTGGGCGACCTCCAGGGTCAGCTTCCGGGTCTGCTCGCCGAGCGTGACCTCGATCTGCAACGCGTTGTAGATCTCCGGCATCGCCTCGACGGGGAACTCCACGTCGACGACGGCGCCGGTGACGCGGGCCACCCGGCCCGTCGCCGTGGCGGTTTCCACTGAAGCAGTCATCGTGACTCTCACTCACTCCCCGCGGAGGTCTCGGCTAGCGCGTTGGCGCCACCGACGATTTCGCTGATTTCCTGCGTGATCTCGGCCTGGCGGGCCTGGTTCGCCTCCCGCGTCAGGTCCTCGATCACCTCGTTGGCGTTGTCGGTCGCCGACTTCATCGCGCGGCGGCGCTGGGCGTGCTCGGAGGCCGCCGCCTGCAGCAGCATGTGCCAGATGCGGCTCTGGATGTAGTGCGGCAGCAGCGCGTCGAGCACCTCGTCGGCCGACGGCTCGAACTCGTACAGGGCCATCGCCCCGGTCCGCCGCTCCGCCTCCTCCTCGTCGGCCTCCTCGACCTCCAGCGGAAGGAGACGGTGCACCTCGGGCCGCTGCGTGAGCATCGAGACGAACTCGGTGTACACCACGTGGATCTCCCCGAGGCCGCCCTCGTCGGCCGGCTTGAGGAAGTCCTCCACGAGCGTCTCGCCGATGGCCTCGGCGTTCTCGTAGCGCGGGCTGTCGCTGAACCCGTTCCACTCGGCGGCGAACTCACGGCCGCGGAAGCGGTACCAGCCGATGCCCTTGCGGCCGACGATGTACGGGACGGGCTCCTTGCCCTGCTCCCGCAGCAACGCCATGGTGCGCTCGGCCTCGCGGATGACGTTGGCGTTGTAGCCGCCGCAGAACCCGCGGTCGCTGGTGATCAGCAGCACCGCGCTGCGCGTGCTCTCCGGCTTTTCGGTCAGCAGCGGATGGCCCGAGCCGGCATTGTGGCTCACCAGCGCCGAGATGGCGCGGGTGATCTGCCGGGCGTACGGCGCCGAGGCGGCCACCCGCTGCTGTGCCTTGACGATGCGCGACGACGCGATGAGCTCCTGCGCCCGCGTGATCTTCGCCATCGACTTCGTCGTGGCGATGCGGCGCCGTACCACCCGAAGCTGGGCACCCATGCGTTACTTCTTCCTCACGCGGGTGATCTTCTCCTGCTCCACGTCATCCTCGTCGATCGCCTCGACCGGCTGCTCCTGGATCAGCGGACCGTGGTTGGTGGTCTCGAAGCCCTTCTTGAACTCCGCCATGAGGTCCTTGAGCTTGCCCGCGATGTCGTCTTCGAACCGTCCGGTCTCCCGGATGGTGTCGAGCACCGAGGGGTCGCTGCGGCGCAGGTGGTCGAGGAACTCGCTCTCGAACCGGCGGATGTCCTCGATCGGCACGTCGTCCAGCTCGCCGCCGGTGCCGGCCCAGATCGAGACGACCTGCTGCTCCATCGGGAACGGGTGGTTCTGCGGCTGCTTGAGCAGCTCGACCAGGCGGGCGCCGCGGTCGAGCTGGGCGCGCGACGCCGCGTCGAGGTCGGACGCGAACGCGGCGAACGCCTCCAGGTCGCGGTACTGCGACAGGTACAGCTTCAGGTTGCTGGTGGCCTTCTTCATCGCCTTGGTCATCGCGGCGCCGCCGACGCGGGACACCGAGATGCCCACGTTGATGGCCGGCCGCACACCCTGGTTGAACAGGTCGGTCTCCAGGAAGACCTGCCCGTCGGTGATGGAGATGACGTTGGTCGGGATGTAGGCCGACACGTCGTTGCCCTTGGTCTCGATGATCGGCAGACCCGTCATCGAGCCGGCGCCCATGTCGTCCGACAGCTTCGCGCACCGTTCCAGCAGCCGCGAGTGCAGGTAGAACACGTCGCCGGGGTAGGCCTCGCGGCCCGGCGGGCGGCGCAGCAGCAGCGAGACCGCGCGGTAGGACTCGGCCTGCTTGGACAGGTCGTCGAACACGATCAGCACGTGCTTGCCCTGGTACATCCAGTGCTGGCCGATGGCCGAGCCGGTGTAGGGCGCGATGTACTTGAAGCCCGCGGGCTCGGACGCCGGGGCCGCCACGATCGTGGTGTACTCCAGCGCGCCGGCCTCCTCAAGGGTGGCCCGCACCTGCGCGATCGTCGAGCCCTTCTGGCCGATGGCGACGTAGATGCAGCGGACCTGCTTGCTCGGGTCGCCGCTCTCCCAGTTCTGCCGCTGGTTCAAGATCGTGTCGATCGCGACCGTGGTCTTGCCCGTCTGCCGGTCGCCGATGATGAGCTGGCGCTGGCCGCGGCCGATCGGCGTCAGGGCGTCGATCGCCTTGATCCCGGTCTGCAGCGGCTCGTTCACGGGCTGGCGCTGCATGACGCCGGGCGCCTGCAGCTCCAGCTCACGCCGTGTCTCGGTCTCGATCTCGCCCTTGCCGTCGATGGGGTTGCCCAGCGAGTCGACGACGCGGCCCAGGTAGCCGTCACCGACGGGGACCGACAGGACGTCGCCGGTACGGCGGACCTGCTGGCCTTCTTCGATCTTGGAAAAGTCGCCCAGGATGACGACACCGATCTGCCGGACGTCGAGGTTCAGTGCGATGCCGCGCGTGCCGTCCTCGAACTCAAGGAGCTCGTTCGCCATCGCCGAGGGCAGGCCCTCGACGAAGGCGATGCCGTCGAAGCATTCGACGACGGTCCCGACCTCCTCGCGCGCGGCGGTCTCCGGCTCGTACGCCTGGACGAAGCGCTCGAGCGCGCCCCGGATCTCCTCCGGCCGGATCGTCAGCTCCGCCATTCTTCTTCGTCTCTCTCCGTGAGTCCGATGCTTGGTATCAGCTCGCCCGCTCGATCCGCCGGCGGACGTCTCCCAGCCGGCGAACGATGGTGCCGTCGATTTCCTCATCCCCGATCTGGATCGACATACCGCCCAGAACGGAAGGATCGACCTCAATGTTCAGGTGAACATCGCGGCCGTACTGTGCGGCGAGCGCCGCGGCCAGCCGCGTCTTCTGCCGCTCACTCAGCTCCACCGCCGTGCGGACGACGGCGACGAGGCGGTTGCGGCGCTCGGCCGCGATGCGGCCGTACGCCGTGAGCACACGCTCAAGACTATGTCCCCGCGGGTGTGTCGCGGCCTCCGTCACGAGGCGCAGCGTCGCCGGGGTGACCTTGCCCTCCAGTAGCTCGGCCAGCAGCGCGGCCTTGCGGTCGGCCGGGACGCGCGGGTCGACCAGCGCCCCCCGCAGCCGCGGCTCGCCCTCGACGATCCGGCCGAACCGGAACAGCTCGTCCTCCAGGTCGTCCAGCCGCCGGGCCGCCTCGGCGCTCGCCGCCTCGGCGATCACCGCGAGTTCCTCGATCGCGTCGGTCAGATCGATCGAACGGGCCCAGCGCAGCCGCACCAGCTCGGCGGCGAAGTCGAGGGTACCCGCCGCGATCTTGCCGTCGAGCACGGCGGACAGGACCGCCGCCCGCCGGTCGGCCGGCTGCGCCGGATCTGACACCGCGCGGCGCAGCACGTGCTCGCGGTCGAGCACGTGCAGCAGCGCGAAGAGCTCGTCGCCCAGCGTCGCCGGATCGCCCGACGACAGGAGGGACTCCAGCCGGTCCTTGGCGTCGGCCAGCGACGTCCGGCTCGTGCCCCTCATCGGACGGCCACCTTGTCGCGCACCTCGATCTCGTCGAGGATGCGGTCGATGACGCGGTTCTGTCGCACGTCGTCCTTGAGCGCCTCTTGGACGACCTCGGCCGCCAGCTCCGCGGTCAGCCGGCCGACCGTGGTCCGCAGCCTGTTCAGCGTCTGCTGGTGGTCGGCCTCGATCTGCTGGTGCGCCTGCTCGACGATGCGCCGCGCCTCGGCCTGCGCCTGCTCGCGCATCTCCGCCGCGATCGCCTCGCTCTCCTGCTGGGCGCGCTCGCGCAGCCGCTCCGCCTCGCGGCGGGCCTCGGCGAGCGCGTTCTTGTACTTCTCCTGCGCGACGGCCAGCCGCTTCTTAGCCTCTTCGGCCTCGGCGAGCTGCTGCCGGATGGCCTCCTGCCGCTGTGCCATCCCCTTGTTGAGGACGGGGACGACCCAGCGGCCCAGGACGAAGAGGACGACGGCGAAGCCGACGAGCTCCGTGATGTACTCGACCATCAGTCGGTCCTCACCCTGCTCATGTGGCCGGACACGGCACCGGCCTGCTCGCCGCCGGCCTCGCCTTCGACCTCGGCGAGGAAGCGGTCGATCAGCCGGTCGCGCCCGGCGACGTCGGTCAGCGGCTCGCCGACGACACGGCCCGCCAGCTCGGTGGCCAGCGTGCCGATCTCGCTGCGGAGCCGCTCGAACGCCTGCCGGCGCTCGGCCTCGATCTGCCGGCGGGCGTCGTCGAAGATGGCGTTCGCCTCCTCCTGCGCGCGCTCGCGGGCCTCGGCGATCACCGCGGCCCCCTGCTCGCGCGCCTCCTCGCGGATCCGGCCGGCCTCGTGGCGGGCCTCGGCGAGGGCCTTCTGGTAGGCGGCCTCCGCCTCGGCGAGACGCTTCGACGCCTCCTGCGCCTCCGCCAGCCGGGCGCGGGCCATTTCCTGGCGCTCCTGCACCGCCTTCATCACCGGCGGCAGGACCCACTTCGTCAGGACGCCGAGCAGCACGAAGAACAGCACGGCCTCGACGAAGATGGTGGCATTGGGGACCAGGAAGTTCTGCTCCGCCAGGACGATGGAAGGCATGGCGACTAGCCCTTGGCGAGGACGAACACGAACAGGGCCATGAAGGCGAGGTTGATGAAGTACATCGCCTCGACCAGACCGACCGTCAGGAAGAAGATGCTGAAGAGCCGGCTCTGCGCCTCCGGCTGCCGCGCCACGCCCTCGATGGTCGCGCTGCCCGCGAGACCGTCACCGATGGCGGCACCGACGGCACCACCGCCGAGGGCGAGCCCGCCGCCGACGAAAGCGCCGGCCAGCTCGACAGCCTTGGTCATTGTTGCAGCCACTTGTGTCTCCTGTTGATCGTGGGGTTGGAAATCAACTCGGTGGTACGGCCGCGCCTTGGCGGCCCGCACACGGCTTGTCTTGCGCTCGGTCCGTCTGTCGCTCAGTGGCCCTCTTCGGTCCGCACCGCCGCGGCGAAGTACAGGATCGTCAGGAGGGCGAAGATGAATGCCTGGATCACGCCGATGAACATGTCGAAGAGCTTCCACGCCGCGTTGGGCCACGGCACGAGGAAGGCAGGGAAGAGGCCGATCAGGATGATCATGATCGTGCCCGAGAAGATGTTGCCGAAGAGCCGCAGCGCCAGCGTGATGGGCTTGGCGATCTCCTCGATGATGTTGATCGGGATGAGCAGCTTGTACGGCTGGGCGTAGTGCGCGAGGTAGTGCTTCAGGCCCTTGCGGCGGATCGAGATGACGTGCATCCAGATGATGACTACGAACGCCAGCGCGAACGTCAGGTTGACGTCGGCCGTCGGGGCCGGAAGGTTCTCGTTGGTCGGGATCAGCTCGATCCAGTTCGCGATCAGGATGAACATGAACAGCGAGATCGCCAGCGGCACGACGAACGGCGCCGTCGGGCCGATCTGGTCGGCCACCTGCGAGCGCACCTGCTCGACGACCGTCTCCCATACGAGCTGGAGGCGGCCGGGGATGCCGCTGGTCACCTTACGGCGCAGCAGGAGGCCGAGGCCGATGACGACGACGGCGGCCAGCACCGACGACCAGATCGTGTCGAGATTGAAGACGAAGCCGCCGATGTTGACGGTGACGTGGTGGCCGATCTCGTTGCCGATGTCCTTGGCGGCCAGAGGAGTTGGGGTGTTCATGCCTTCGTCCTACGGAGCTCCCGGAGCAGGGAGGATGACGTGTTACTCAGCAGCACCATGTGGAAGACCGCCAGACCGACGAGCGTCGCCAGGCCATCGGGACGGAAAGCGTAGGCGACCAGGAGGGCGACGGCGGTGATCATCCCCAGGCGCTGGAGCGACCCGAAGATGATCGGACGCTTCGAGCGGTCCTTGGTCGTGGAGAAACGCGCGGCCGCACCGATCGTCAGCCGCGTGTTGATGAAGCCCAGGCCGATTCCGACGCAAAAGGTCGGGCCGGCAATGTAATGGCCGATCAGGAAGGCCACGATGAGGCCGACCACTGCGATTACGGCCGCCATGATAAGGACGCGCCGGTAACCTCTGGTCACGCCGCCGAGCGCGGCGTCCGATGCCATGGTGGTGACCTCCACAACGTCAAGTCCTAAAAACTACAAATACCGACGGATCCGGCGGTATGTGGCGTAGACTCCACACCCGACGCCAAGGAACAGCCCAACGAAGATGAACAGCGGAGTGGTCCCCAGACGAGTGTCGACCAGCCAGCCGAGACCGAACCCCACGAGGAGGGATACGGCGTTCATCGTACCTAGCTCGGCGAATGTGAGCGCCGTGAGCTGAGGCTTGTCGCCATCGTCGGTTCGTTGCTTGCTGCCTGGGCTCATGGTATCCATCAGGGCCGCCGACCCGTGCGAGGCCTCTCGCTGCGGCGCGAGGCGCCCACGCCCGGAGCGACGCAGGGTCCGCGATCTAAGGTCGCAATCTCTACATGGCGCTCCGGCTGCACGGATGTCGGCTTACGGTACGTCGAAAGCTAGCACACGCGTCGTCACCGACTCCCCCCGGCGACGGCCGCTCTCCCGCAGGGCGCCGAGTCTGGGCCACGGCGCCACGGAAGATCCCGGCGTCGTACGATCCCATGGGCCCTCCGAGAGTCGTGCGGGGGTTTAATCACCCCTGCTCGTGAACGGTATCACAAGCGCTCAGCCGCCCGGAACACTGTCCCAAGGAATGGCAAAGTGCCCAGCTAGGCGGCTTGATGCGGACGCTCCGCGGGCTCTTGGGCCGACCGTCTCCGGCGGCCGTGGGGACGCAGCTGCGGGACCGCCATCATGACCAGCACGATGATGGCGACGAGGCTCGCCACCGACAGCACGACCAGCGGCGACTTGGCCGCCGACAGGGCGACGACGCCGAACGAGAACAGCGCCGTCCACAGGTACATGACCAGCGCCGCGCCCCGGTGCGAGTGCCCCAGGCCGAGCAGGCGGTGGTGCAGGTGTTTCTTGTCCGGCGCGAACGGCGAGCGCAGGCCGTAGGTGCGGCGGACCACGGCCATCAGCATGTCGGCGTACGGCACGACCATGATGGCGATCGGCAGCAGCGGCAGGATCGTCGGGAACCGGTTGATCGTGCCCTTCAGCGCCTCCGGGTCGAAGCCGGACACGGTGATCATCGACATCGCCAGCATCAGCCCGATCAGCATCGAGCCGGTGTCGCCCATGAAGATGCGGGCCGGGCTGAAGTTGTGCGGCAGGAAGCCCGCGCACATGCCGGCGAGGATGACGGCGATCAGTGCCGGCGCCGTCTGGTGGTCGAGGTGCGTGATCGCGCTCGCCAGGAAGGCGTAGACGAAGAACGCCAGCGCGGACAGGCCGACGATGCCGGCCGCGAGGCCGTCGAGGCCGTCGATGAAGTTCACCGCGTTGATGGTCGCGACGACGATGATGATGGTGAGCGGCACGCCGTACGACGGCGGCAGCGCCAGCGTGGTCCCGGGCAGCGGGATCCACAGGATCTGGACGCCGTTCATGATGAGCAGGCCCGCCGCCGCGACCTGGCCGGCCATCTTGGTCAGCGCGTCGATCTCCCAGCGGTCGTCGGCGATGCCCACGACGACGAGCAGGCCACCGGCCGACAGCAGGCCGACCCACATCGGGCTCTCGGCGAACACCTTGTGCAGGTACGGCAGCCGCGATGCCATCAGCAGCGCCGCCGCCATCCCGAAGAACATCGCCAGTCCGCCGAGCCGCGGGGTGGGAATGGCGTGCACGTCGCGATCGCGCACTGGAGTCATCGCCTTGAACGCGATCGCGAACTTCCGGACCAGCGGCACCAGGAGGTAGGTGACGATCGACGCCGTCAGGAACGTGAGGACGTACTCGCGCACCGCCCACCTCCTTGCCGCGCCGGATCCCGTGAGACACCCAACTGTATTGCGCGCGAGCGGCCGAAGGTGGTCACTCCCGGACCTTGACAAGTGACGGTACGACCACGAAACGATCACTCTCCGCGATATCGCGCAGCTCATGGCACACGCGCTGGCTATCGTTCGCGCCGTGAGGATCGCGTCGGTCACCGCGCTCGCGCTGCTCTCCGGTTGCGTGCGCGCCCTCGCGCTGCCCGACGCCGCCGACCGGCTCGAACGCGACGCCCGCGCCATCCTGGACGCCGGTGCCCGGCGGCTGGGCGCTCCGGGCGCGCGCCCTCGGGTCGTCGTCGACGCGCGCCGTCCGTGCCCGGCCGGCCGCGCCCGGCAGGAGTGGCGCGGCACCGTGCCGCTGCGTCCGGGCCCCGACCCGCGCATCACGCTCGACGACGCCGCCGACGTCGCCGTCGCCCTCGGCCGGGCGCGCGGCTATCGGCTGGCGGGCGTCCCCACGGCCACCAGCCGGTCCCGCATGCTCGTGCTGGCGCACGACGACCCGCCGGTGCGCATCGTCGTACGGATCATCGGGCGGCGCGGCTACGCGCTGCGGCTCGACGCCGCCACGCCCTGCCTCCCCCGCCACTGACGACCGATGTGGGAATCGTCACAATGACGCGCGACCGAAGCCGGCCGGTCACGGTGTGCAGGCGAATTCCCTGGCCGCCCGGCCCGTTGCGGCGTTTCCCGAGCGGGCGGCAGATCCCCGGCCGCGGGCGTACCAGCCGCCGTCATCCTCTACTTCACCCAGAAGGGCAAGAGCGGCTACCAGTGGGCGGGCGTGGTGAACCCGGACCACGGCAACACCGTCCGCTTCCCTAAGGAGGTCGTCGCGACGTACCACACCCACTTCTACGTCGCCGAGGCCTTCGCCAAGTACGAGAAGGGCAAGGGCCGGGTCGTCATCAGGCGCGGCAGCCTGCACAAGGTCTTCCGACCTGTACGCTCCCGCCGCCTCGGCGGGACCCGAACAGAAGGGCCCCGCCGCCGAGCGGCGGGGCCCTTTTCTGCCACCGCCGGCGGATCACCTCGGGCGCGGCCGCGTCGCCCGTCCGGCGGTTTCCCGACGCCGCCACGCAGATCCGCGAAGGGCGGTCGTGGCGCCGATGAGATGCCGCCCGTCCTCGCCGCGACCAGGGCACGGCTGCGGGGCGAACGCCATGCGGAACTCCGGCGCCGGGCGGGAGGCGCCGGGTCAGGCGCGTTCGTCGTCTCCGCTCGCCGGACCGGCGCCTGCGGACCGCCGGCCCTGTCCCTCGGCGCTCTCAGCGCTCTCAGCGGCTCTCGGCGCCCATGTCGCCGGTGTCGCTACCGGCGGCGTCCGCCTCGCGCCGACGCGCGCCGGCGTCTCCCTCGTCGCCCTCTCCCCCGGTGCCCGCGTCGCCGGTATCCTCCGTGGCTTCCGGGACGTCGTCGTCGGTGAGGAGGACGCCGCAGACCTCGCGCAGGCGCTGCTCGGAGATCGCGCCGGCGCGCAGCAGGCGCGGCACCGCTCCCGTCAGGTCGACGATCGAGGACGGCGGACGGGCGCCGCTCGGCCCGTCGTCGAGATAGACGGCGACGGCGTCGCCGAGCTGCTCCTCGGCCTCCTTCGCCGTGCGAGCCGGCGCGGCTCCCGACCGGTTGGCGCTGCTCACCGCCATCGGCCCGGTCTCCTTCAGCAGCTCCAGCGCGAGCGGATGCAGCGGCATGCGGACCGCGACCGTGCCCTTGGTGTCGCCGAGGTCCCAGGCGAGCGTGCTGTTCGCGCGGCAGACGATCGTCAGCGCGCCCGGCCAGAACTCGTCGACGAGGTCCTGCCCGTACGTGCCGAGGTCGTCGACCAGGGCCTGCGCCGCGCGCACCGAGCCGACCAGCACCGGCGCGGGCATGTCGCGGCCACGGCCCTTCGCATCGAGCAGCGCGGTCACCGCGGCCGGGGTGAAGGCGTCGGCGCCGATTCCGTACACGGTGTCGGTGGGCAGCACCACGAGCTCGCCGCGGCGGACCACCGAGACGGCGTCGGCGATGCCGCGGGTGCGCTCCAGCGGCTCCGAGCAGTCGTATCGTCGGCTCACGCCCGCCATTCTCCCACCGCCGCGCCACCGCTCGAACAAGATCGCCCGCCAGACGGCCCGCCGCCACGGGACGCCGACGGACGCGACGGGGCAGGGCATCGTGCCTCCCGGCGCACGCCGGGCGGGTGGCTCGGCCGCGACGGGCGCGGGCCAGGGGCGGCGGGTCTCCCCCGAACGCAATGATCAGCCGGGTGGCGGACGGCGGCTGCGAACCCGGCGTCCCGGCCGGCGCCCGCGTCCTACGGGACGAGGGGCCGGACCTTCTCGGCGACGAAGCGTACGAAGCCCTCCGGGTCCGGCTCGTCGGCCGTCGGCTGGAGGACGACCGTGCCGGCGCCGGCGTCCGCGAGCCGCCGGACGGCCGCGGCGACGGCGGGGGCGTCACCCGCGCCCACCTCGCCGGCCGTGCGGTCGTCGCCCTCACGGCGCAGCTCGGCCGTGACCCGGGCGGCCGCATCGGGGCCGGTCGCCGCGTGCAGGTAGACGACGATCTCGTGGTCGCCCGTACGGCCGGCCGCGGCGCGTCCCTCGTCGATCAGCCGCCGGGCCTGCCGCACCTGGTCGGGCGACGTGCGCGCGGTGAGGATGGTCCCGTCCGCGGCCTCGCCCGACAACCGCAGCGTGCGCGGGCCGGTCGCCCCGGCGAAGATCGCGGGCGGCGTCGCGGGCGGCCAGTCGAGCGCCACGTCGTCGAGCCGGACGTACCGGCCCTCTATCGTGACCCGCTCGCCGCGCAGCAGCGCCCGCATCGCGGCGAGGTGCTCGCGCAGCAGCGTGATCGGGGAGTCGGCCCGCGCGCCGACCTGGGCCATCCAGTCCTGCACGCCGTGGCCGACGCCGACCATGACGCGGCCGGGGAACAGCCGGTTCAGCGTGGCGGTCTCCATCGTGGCCAGCGCGACGTTGCGCAGCGGCACCGGAAGCAGGCCCACCCCGACCCGCAGCCGCTCGGTCCAGGCCAGGGCGGCGGACGCGGCGGCGACCCCGCTCTCGAAGAAACAGTCCTCCCAGAGCCAGAGCTGTTCCAGGCCGGCGGCGTCGGCCGCCCGGGCCACGTCACGGAGTCGTTCGGGAGGCGACTGCGGCCGGAACACGGCACCGAGAGCGGTCATGGCCCTTTCCTAACCGGAGATCACGCCGAGGCACAACGCCTTTCCGGGCGACCCAAAGGATCAGTCGGTGCCGAGGCGGGCGGTGACGAAGCGGTCGCGGCCGTTCAGGTCCTTGTGGTTGCGGACGTCGCGCCAGCCGTGCTCCTCGGCGAAGATCCAGTAGACGGCGGTGCCCTGGAGGTCGCTGTGCTCGACGGCGACCCAGCCACCGCCGCGCAGCAGGCGCCGCGCCGTGCGCTCGACCACGCGGATGGCGTCGAGGCCGTCTTCGCCCCCGCCCCACAGCGCCGCCGGCGGGTCGAAGTCGCGGACGTCCTCGGGAACGTATTCCCACTCCGACATCGGGATGTACGGCGGGTTGCTGACGACCAGGTCGACCAGGCCGTCGAGGTCGTGCAGCGCGTCGGCGAAGTCGCCGAGGTGCAGGCGGACACGGCCGCGCTCGTCGAGCTCCTCGACGTTGCGGGTGGCGTGCACGTACGCCGTCGGGTCCTTCTCCACGGCGTGCACGCGGGCGCGCGGCACCTCCTGGGCGATCGACAGCGCGATCGCCCCGGAGCCGGTGCCGAGGTCGGCGACGAGCGGGTCGCCGACGTCCATGGTGCGCAGCGTGTCGATGGCCCAGCCGACGACGACCTCGGTCTCCGGGCGGGGCACGAACACGCCCGGCCCGACGCGCAGCTCCAGGTAGCGGAAGAACGCCCGGCCGGTGATGTGCTGGAGCGGCTCGCCGGCCTCACGCCGGGCGATGCCCACCCAGAAGCGGGCGTCGAACGCGGTGTCGGGCACCAGGTGCAGCTCGCCGCGCCGGACGCCGTGGACGAAGGCGGCGAGTTCCTCGGCGTCGGCGCGCGGCGACGGGACACCGGCGGCGGCCAGCCGTGCCGTCGCGCGGGCGATCTCGTCGGAGAGCAGATTCATGTCGCTTCGGAGAGTCTTTGCTCCATATCGGCGTCGACCAGCGCCTGGACGACGTTGTCCAGGTCGCCGTCCAGTACCTGGTCGAGGTTATAGGCCTTGTAGCCCACGCGATGGTCGGAGATGCGATTCTCCGGGAAGTTGTACGTGCGGACGCGCTCGGAGCGGTCGACGGTGCGCACCTGGCTCTTGCGCTCGGCGGCCGCCGCGGCGTCGGCCTCCTCCTGGGCGGCGGCCAGCAGCCGGGCGCGCAGGATGCGCAGCGCCTGCTCCTTGTTCTGCAACTGGCTCTTCTCGTTCTGGCAGGAGACGACGATGCCGGTGGGCAGATGGGTGATGCGCACGGCCGAGTCGGTGGTGTTGACGCTCTGGCCGCCCGGGCCGCTGGAGCGGAAAACGTCGATGCGCAGGTCGTTCGGGTCGATCTGGACGTCGATCTCCTCGGCCTCGGGCATGACGAACACGCCGGCCGCGCTGGTGTGGATGCGGCCCTGCGACTCGGTGGCGGGCACCCGCTGGACGCGGTGCACGCCGCCCTCGTACTTCAGCCGCGCCCAGGTGCCATCACCCCCGCCGCGGGACTTCACCGCGACGGTGACGTCCTTGTACCCGCCGAGGTCGGAGTGCTGGGCGTCGATGATCTCGGTCTTCCAGCCGGCGCGCTCGGCGTACCGGAGGTACATGCGCAGCAGGTCGCCGGCGAACAGCGCCGACTCCTCGCCGCCCTCACCGGCCTTGATCTCGAGGATGACGTCCTTGTCGTCGTTGGGGTCGCGCGGCACCAGCAGCCGCCGCAGCGTCTCCTCCAGCTCGGCGATGCGCGCGTCGAGCTCGGCGGCCTCCTTGGCGAACGCCGGGTCCTCGGGCGCGAGCTCGCGCGCCGTGGCGGCGTCGTCCTGGGCGGTGCGCAGCTCCCGCGCGGTCTCGACGATCGGCCGCAGCTCGGCGTAGCGCTTGCCCAGCCGGCGCGCCTCGGCTTGGTCGGCGTGCACGGCCGGGTCGGCGAGCAGCTTTTCGATGTCGGCGAATTCGCCGATCAGATCGTCGAGATTCATGTCAGGTCCTCGGGTCGAAGGCGGGCAGACAGCCGGACGCCGGCCAGAGAAGCGCTGCCTCTCCGGCCGGCGTACCACGTCGGCCTACTTCTTGTTGCCCGTGGCCTTCTTGCCGAAGCGCTTCTCGAACCGCGCCACGCGACCGCCGGTGTCGAGGATCTTCTGCTTGCCCGTGTAGAACGGGTGGCAGTTCGAGCACACGTCGGCGTGGATCACGCCGTTCTTGGCGGTGCTGCGGGTCTGAAATGTGTTGCCGCACGTACACGTCACGGTCGTGACGACGTAGTCCGGGTGGATGTCAGGCTTCACGTTGTCTCCTCGCTTCGGGCGGTCGCCGGGTCATCCCGAAACGGAATTTCGCGGGATGTGAACCGGTACCACAGCGCGTACCAGTGTGCCAGACACGACAACGTGCCGGAGCCGCCGGCCATTCCCGTACAGGCCCGTCATGGCGCGGATCCGGGCCGGGGCGCTCGCCCGGCCGGGCGGCCGGGAAGGCGTGTGTCCGGCGCCTCCGCGACGTCCGGTTCCGTGACGCGGCGGCGTGCGGGCTCCGCGCCGGTCACCCGCGTACGGCGGCTCGGCGCGATCGTGGTGCGGTGGCCCGGCCCGGATCCGGCGGCGGTCAGGTGGGCGAGCGCCCGCGCGTACGAGGCGATCAGGCCCTCCTCGGTGTACGGCAGGCCGAGCCGCGCGCAGTGCGCCCGTACCAGCGGCCGGGCCCGGCGCAGGTTGGGGCGCGGCATGCCGGGGAACAGGTGGTGCTCGATCTGGTGGTTGAGGCCGCCGAGGAACCAGTCGACCACCGGGCCGCCGCGCACGTTCCGCGACGTGAGGACCTGCTTGCGCAGGTGGTCCCAGCGCTCGTCCGGTCCCGGCATCGCCATGCCCTTGTGGTTCGGCGCGAAGGCGCAGCCGAGGTGCACGCCGAGCGCCGCGTGGTGGGCGAGCGCGAACGCCACCGCCCGGCCCGGCGACATGACGGCGAACAGCAGGCCGAAGTAGCCGGCCAGGTGCGCGCCGAGCAGCACCGCCTCGGCCGCCGCCGGGCCGCGCCGCCCGCCGTCGCGCCCGGCCAGCTCCGCGGCGACCCAGCGGACGCCGGCGACCTTGAGGTTCAGGCCCTCCAGCAGGAGCAGCGGGAAGAACAGCCGGCCCTGGTGCCGGGCCAGCGCGCGGGAGAGCCGCCCGCGCCGCGCCGACGCCTGCTCCGGGGTCCAAACCAGCACGCCGGGGCCGACGTCCGGGTCGCGCTCGACGTCGTTGGGGTTGGCGTGGTGCCGGTTGTGCTTGGCGGTCCACCAGCCGTGGCTGAGGCCGACCCCCAGGTCGCCGATCAACGCGCCGAGCAGCCGGTTTCCCCGGCGGGTGCCGGCGAGCTGCCCGTGCCCGGCGTCGTGGCCGACGAAGTAGATGCGGGTCGTCAGCACGGCGGCCGGCACGGCGAGGAGGAGCTGCCACCACGTGTCGCCGGCCAGCGCGACCGCGGCGAACACCCCGCCGTACAGCAGCAGGTCCAGCGCGGCCGACCAGCCCTGGCGGCGGGGCCGGCGCTCCAGCAGGCCGTGCGCGCGGACCTCCTTGATCAGCGGCGCGAAGTCGCTTCCGCGCAGCATGGTCGGGGGCATGCGGTTCCTCCTCGGTCCCGGGGACGCGGTGTCGGGTCGAGACGCTAGGAACGGGGAGACGGCCGCCCCAGCCGTCCAGCACCCCCTCCGGACGCGGTTTCCCCCCGGATCGGGGGTGGGGCTGGCACCACCCCCGCCCCGGCGCCCAGCGCCAGTGACCCGAGGGGCTCGCCCCGGCACGCTGGGCCGTGGAAGATGGGACCGATCGGGAGGGACCAATGAACATCCGCGCGGGGGCGCTCGCGGCCGTCCAGGGGCTCGGCCTGGCCCTGCTGGCCATTCCGGCCTCGCTGCTGCTGTTCGTCCTCTCGGTGGTCCTCATCGCGGTGCCGTTCGCGGGCGTGTTCCTGCTGCCGCCGCTGACGCAGGCGGTGCGCGGCCACGCCGACCTGCGCCGGCGCATGGCGCGCACGTGGCTCGGCACGGAGATCGCGCGGCCGTACCGTCCGGCGCCGCGACCCCGGGGCGGCCTGATCGGCGTCTTCCAGCGCTACCGCCGGGTGATCATCGACCCGGCGACCTGGCGGGACCTGCTGTGGCTGCCGGTCGACGCCTCGGCCGGCTTCACGCTGGCCATCCTCGCGTTCGCGCTTCCCCTGTGGGGCCTGTACGGCGTGGTGCTGGCGGCCGGCGTGTGGGAGCCGATCGTGCACGCGCACGCCCACGTGTGGTACACGTTCCTGCCGATCCGGGACGGCACCAGCGGCCGCCTCGCCGGGCTCCTCGGCCTGGTGTACACCGGCGCCGGCCTGTGGCTCGCGGCGAAGGTGATCCGGCTGCACGCCGAGATCACCCGCGGGCTGCTCGCGCCCACGCGGGAGCGTGCCCTGGAGCTGCGCGTCGCGCGGCTGACCGAGTCGCGCGCCGACGCGCTGGACACCCAGGCCGCCGAGCTGCGCCGGATCGAACGCGACCTGCACGACGGCGCGCAGGCCCGCCTGGTCGCCATGGGCATGAGCCTCGGCGCGATCGAGCACCTCATGGACTCCGACCCCGACCAGGCCCGCCTGCTGCTGGCGGAGGCGCGCGAGTCGTCCGCGAAGGCGCTGACCGAGCTGCGCGACCTCGTGCGCGGCATCCACCCTCCGGTGCTCGCCGAACGCGGCCTGGGCGACGCCGTACGGGCGCTGGCGTTGGCGAGCCCGCTGCGCACGGAGGTGACGGTGGAGCTGCCGGGGCGCCTGGAGGCCCCGGTGGAGTCCGCGGCCTACTTCGCGGTCTCGGAGGTGCTCACGAACGCGGCCAAGCACGCCGAGGCGCGGCGGGCCTGGATCGACCTGCGGCACGAGGAGGGGCTGCTGCGGGTCACCGTCACCGATGACGGGCGCGGCGGCGCGGATCCCGCGCGAGGCACCGGACTGCGCGGCGTGGAGCGCCGGCTCGGTACGTTCGACGGTGTGCTGGCCGTGAGCAGTCCCGAGGGCGGGCCGACGATCGTCACGATGGAGCTGCCGTGCGTGCTCGCCTCGCCCCGGCCCTGACCGTCCGCCCGTACCGCATGGAAGGCCCTGATGCGCGTCGTCCTCGCCGAAGACCTGTTCCTGCTGCGCGACGGCCTCATCCGGCTGCTGGAGGCGTACGGCTTCGAGATCGCGGCGGCGGTCGACAACGGCCCGGAGCTGACCCGCGCGCTGCTGACGATCAAGCCCGACGTCGCGATCGTCGACGTGCGGCTGCCGCCGTCGTTCACCGACGAGGGTCTGCAGGCCGCCCTGCACGCCCGTCGTGAGGTGCCCGGCCTGCCGGTGCTGGTCCTGTCCCAGCACGTCGAGCAGCTGTACGCGGGCGAGCTGTTGGCCGACGGCAGCGGCGGCGTGGGCTACCTGCTGAAGGACCGCGTCTTCGACGCCGGCCAGTTCGTCGAGGCGATCCGCCGGGTCGCGGCCGGCGGCACCGCGATGGACCCCCAGGTGATCTCCCAGCTGCTGGCCCGCAACTCACGCGACGAGCCGCTCGCCGCGCTCACGCCGCGCGAGCGCGAGGTGCTTGAGCTGATGGCGCAGGGGCGCTCGAACGCCGCGATCGCGCAGCGCCTGGTCGTCACCGAACGTGCCATCGCCAAGCACACCTCGAACATCTTCGCCAAGCTGGGCCTGCCACCGTCCGACGACGACAACCGGCGGGTGCTGGCCGTGCTCGCCTACCTCAACCGGTCCTGACGGCCGCCGAGGGTCAGGTGCGGCCGAGGTAGGCCAGGACCGCCTTGACACGGCGGTGGGTGCTGCCGGCGTGCTGGAGGCCGAGCTTGAGGAAGATGTTGGAGATGTGCTTCTCCACCGCGCCGTCGGTGACGACGAGCCGGCGCGCGACCGCGGCGTTGGACAGGCCCTCCGCCATCAGGCCGAGCACCTCGCGCTCGCGGGGCGTCAGCGCCTCGAGGCGGTCGCCGTGGCGCCGGCGGCCGAGCAGCTGCGCGATCACCTCCGAGTCGATGACCGTGCCCCCGGCGGCGACCTGGCGTACGGCGCCGACGAATTCCGCGACATCGGCGACCCGCTCCTTCAGCAGGTAGCCGACGCCCTCCGCACCGTCGCCGATCAGCTCGGTGGCGTAGCGCTCCTCGACGTACTGGGAGAAGACGAGGATGGGGGTGCCGGGCACCCGGCGGCGGACCTCCAGCGCCGCGCGCAGGCCCTCGTCGGTGAACGACGGCGGCATCCGCACGTCGACGACGGCCAGGTCGGGCCGGTGCTTTTCGACGATCTCGACCAGCCCCGGGCCGTCGCCGGCCGTGGCGACCGTCTCGATGCCCTCGTCGGCGAGGAGACGGATCAGCCCCTCGCGCAGCATCACTGCGTCTTCGGCGATCACGACGCGCACGCCTTCAGCGTAGAGGAAGCCGGTGCGGATGCGCCGCGGCTACCAGACGCAGGGCAGGTCGGCGCGGATGACCGTGGGGCCGCCCACCGGGCTGTCGACGGTGAGGATGCCGTCGATGCCGGCGGCGCGGTCGGCCAGGCCGGCGAGGCCGCCTCCCGGCGTCGCCGTCGCGCCGCCCACGCCGTTGTCGGACACCTCGACGACCACCCAGTTGTCGTCGCGGGTGATGCGCACGGACGCCCGGGTCGCGCGCGCGTACTTGGCGACGTTGGTCAGCGCCTCCGACACGATGAAGTAGGCGATGCTCTCCACGGCGGCCGGGGGCCTGGTCGGCAGGTCCACCTCGACGTCGACCGGCACGTCGGCGCGGGCGGCCACCGCGGAGATCGCCGCGTCGAGGCCGCGGTCGGTGAGGATCGCCGGGTAGATGCCGCGGGCGAGGTTGCGCAGCTCGGCGATGGCCTCCTTCGCGCCCGCGTGCGCCTGCTGGATCAGTTCCTGAGCGCCGGCCGGGTCGGTCTCCAGCTTCGCCCGGGCCCGGCCCAGGTCCATGGCGACGGCGAGCAGCTGCTGCTGGGCGCCGTCGTGCAGGTCGCGTTCGATGCGGCGGCGCTCGGCCTCGGCGGCGTCCACGCCACGCGCCCGGCTCGCCCGCAGCTGGGCCGTACGGGCGCGCAGCCGCTGCGTCTCGCTCGGGCCCAGCAGGTAGCGGGCGAGCGCGCCGTGCGCGGCGCCCACGACCCGGGTGAAGTACAGGGTCAGGACGACGAGCGCCAGCCCCAGCGGCACGGCGGGCAGCGTCGTGATCGGGTTGTCGAGCCAGACCTCGTGGCTGCCGACACTGATGGAGAGATAGCCGCCGTCGTTCGACATGATCCACGCCGGCATGGTGATCAGCGACAGCGAGGCGCTCCACAGCACCGTCGACGCCACGAACTCGGCGGTGCCGATCGGGAACGTCAGTGCGAGGTAGACCAGGTCCTTCCAGGTGGCCGGGTCCGCGGCCATCACCCGCCACTTGCGCAGCAGGTTGGCGCCGCCGGGCAGGGGGCGGTACGGCGTGGGGATCTCGACGCCGAACGCCAGGCCGGCCAGCCGGCGCTCGAGCATGGCCGCACCGCGCCAGAGGATCATGGTGACGGCGAGACCGAGCACGCCGACCCAGATGACCACCGTGCTCACCGAGACGGACAGCAGAACGGTGAGCCCGACGAAGTAGGTCAGGCCCAGCGGGAAGTGCAGCAGCATGTACGCGGCGCGCCGCCAGCTCAGCGGATCCTTGATGATCCGCAGCGGGGCGTACCCCCGCGTGCCGGATGGTGACCTGTCGATCGTGCCGTTCACCGGATCCCTCTCCTGCCGCCTGGATCGTCCGAACCTGGTGAATCCACCCTCTCCGACGGCGGGCCCGCCCACCATGGAGCATCCCAGCGTTCCGGCGGTCGGGCTATCCCCACCGCCGGCGACCTCCGGTCCGCGAGCACCCCGGAGCCGGCATTGAGCCGGCTGAGCCGGCGAGTCGGCGCTGAGCCGGCCCGGGAACGCAGGCCCTGGACCGCGTTCCCCGGCGCCGCATGGCGCCACGCGGGGCCGCCATGCCGCACGTCCGGTGCGCGCCCGTACGCGAAAGCGCCCCGGAGCCGGGCTCCGGGGCGCCATCGCGCGCTCGGTCGGTCGAGTGCCGGGTGCCGCTCCGCGCGCTCGTCGGGTTCAGACGGGCTTCCTGCTCCCTCACCCTCCTCACCCGCTCCGCGGGCTCGTCGGGTTCAGTCGCTGAGCGTGGTCTTCTGCACCTGGAGCAGGAACTCGGCGTTGGACTTGGTCTCCTTCATCTTCTCGATGAGGAGTTCCAGCGCCTGCTGGGTCTCCAGCGCGTGCAGCACGCGGCGCAGCTGCCAGACGATCCGCAGCTCCTCCGGAGCCATCAGGATCTCTTCCTTACGGGTGCCGGAGGCATCCACGTCGATCGCCGGGAACACCCGCTTGTCGGCCAGCTCGCGGCGGAGCCGCAGCTCCATGTTGCCGGTGCCCTTGAACTCCTCGAAGATGACCTCGTCCATGCGCGAACCGGTCTCGATCAGCGCGGTGGCGAGGATCGTCAGCGAGCCGCCGTTCTCGATGTTGCGGGCGGCGCCGAAGAACCGCTTCGGCGGGTACAGCGCGGTGGAGTCGACACCACCGGACAGGATCCGGCCGCTCGCGGGCGCCGCGAGGTTGTAGGCGCGGCCGAGACGTGTGATCGAGTCGAGCAGCACGACAACGTCGTGGCCGAGCTCGACCAGCCGTTTCGCCCGCTCGATCGCCAGCTCGGCGACCATCGTGTGGTCGTCCGCGGGCCGGTCGAACGTCGAGTGGATGACCTCGCCCTTCACCGACCGCTGCATGTCGGTGACCTCTTCCGGCCGCTCATCGACGAGGACGACCATGAGGTGGCACTCGGGGTTGTTCTTGGTGATCGCGTTGGCGATCGCCTGCAGCACCATCGTCTTGCCGGCCTTCGGCGGCGAGACGATCAGACCGCGCTGGCCCTTGCCGATGGGGCTGACCAGGTCGATGATGCGCGTGGTCAGCTGGCCCGGCTCGGACTCCAGGCGCAGGCGCTCCTGCGGGTACAGCGGGGTCAGCTTGGAGAACTCGACGCGGCCCTTGGCCTGGTCGGGCTCCATGCCGTTCACTGTGTCGAGGCGGACCAGCGCGTTGAACTTCTCGCGCCGCTCGCCCTCGCGCGGCTGGCGCACGGCGCCGGTGACGACGTCGCCCTTGCGCAGGCCGTGCTTGCGGACCTGGGCCAGGGAGACGTAGACGTCCTGCGGGCCGGGCAGGTAGCCGGTGGTGCGGACGAACGCGTAGTTGTCGCGGATGTCGAGGATGCCGGACACCGGGATGAGGACGTCGTCCTCGCTGATCACCGGCTCGGCCTCGCCGAAGCGGTCACGGCCGCCGCGGCCGCGGTTGCGCTCGCGGAACCGGCCGCGCCGCCGCCGGCCACCGCCGCCGCCTTCCTCCTCATCGTCGCCCTGCCGCGGGTTGCCGTTGCGCTGGTTCTGGGCGCCGCGGCTCTCGTTCTGGCCGCCCTGGCCGTCGCGGTTACGGTTGCCGCGCTGGCGCTGGCGCTGCTGGCCGTTGCCGCCCTCCCGGCTGCCGCTCTCGCCGCCGGACTCAGCGGTTTCGGCCGTGGTCTCCTGCGGCTGCTCCTGCGCCGGTGCCTCGTCGTGCTTGGCGGGCCGCTCCTGCTGGGGACGCTGCGTCTCGGCGGCCTCACCCGCGTCGCTACCCGCCACGGCTCCGCCGTCGTGCCTGGCGGCCGTGGCCTGCTCACCGCCTCCGGTGCTCTGCGCCTGCTTCTCCTGGATCGCGGCGATGAGCTGGCTCTTGCGCATGCCGCCGGTGCCGCTGATACCGAGGCTGGAGGCGAGCGCCTTCAGCTCAGGCAGCACCATCGCCGACAGGCCCGTGCCCGAGCGGCGGCGCCGCGGAGCAGAGGCGGCCGCGTTCTCGTCAGTGGCGGCGTCAGGCGCCGCTGTGGCTGCATCCGAGAGGAGTTCGGTGGATTCGCTCACTAAGGGTCCTTCCCAGGGAGCGGGTGTGGCCGCCGTCGGCCAGGCAACCCGGTCGTGCGAACCGGCGGGGGCGCCGGATCAGTCGAGCTCTGCTGATCTGCATGTGATCCGCGAAGAGTTCTGGCCACAGCCAGATGGTGGAGGCAGGTTCTCGTGAGAGATCCCCGATCCCGATACGTCCGAAGTTTTGGTTGAACGCTGAACCACGAGCGTTGTCGTCGCCGGGGAACCACTTCCGAGCCACACCGCCGGCATGTGCCGGAGTGGCTGACGAGCCCACGCCCCCGAACGGGGCATCTGGTGCGGCACTTAGCCTAACATCACCTGGGCACACTGCTATTCCCCAGAGCTCGATGTCGTGTTTCCCTAACCGATCGGCCGAACGCATGCGCCATGGGGGTCAACGTTCAGCGGGTGTATGTGCCACGAAGTACCCACTTCCGAGCCGATCGAATCAGGCCCGGCCTCCGAGAGCAAGACCAGCACCGTCGGGCCGGCCCCCGAGACCACCGCGGGCACGCCCCGCGCGCGCAGCCGCTCCACCAGCGCGGCCGACTCCGGCATGGCCGGCGCCCGGTAGGACTGGTGCAGGCGGTCCTCCGTCGCGTCGAGCAGCAGTTCCGGGCGGCCGGTCAGCGCGGCGACCAGCAGCGCGGCGCGACCGGCGTTCGCGGCCGCGTCGCCGTGCGGGACGGCCGGCGGAAGCAGGCCCCGCGCCCGTTCGGTGGTGAGCCGCTGCTCGGGCACCAGCACCACCGGACGAATCCGCGGATCGACGTCGAGCCTGGTCAGGCGGGGCCCGGACCCGGCGTCCCAGGCGATGGTCAGCCCGCCGGCCAGGCACGGTGCGACATTGTCGGGGTGGCCCTCGATGCGGGTGGCCAGGGCCAGCACGTCATCGTCGGTGAACGCGTCGCCGTGCGGGTGCAGGGCGCGGGCCGCGAGGACGCCGGCCACGGTCGCCGCCGAGGACGACCCGAGGCCGCGCGCATGCGGGATGCGGTTGACACAGCGCACCCGCAGCCCCGCCCCGGCGGCCGTGCCGCCGACCCGGGCCGCGGCCCGGTCATCGGCCCCGCTCGCCGCACCGGCACTTCGCACGCGATCGCCCGCGGCTCCGGTGCCGCCCGCCATCCCTGGGCCACCAGCCGTCCCTGGGCCGCCAGCCGTCCCCAGGTCGCCCGCTGTCCCTGGGCCGCCCGCCGCACCGGCGTCGTTCGCCGCCCCTTCCGTGCCGGCATCACCCGCCGTTCCGGCCGCGCCGCCGAGGCGCCCCGCGGTCTCCCGCACTACCCGGTGCGCCGCGTCCGCCATCGCCTGACCTGCCCCGATGAGGCGGTAGGCGGTGCGGAAGGTGCGGACGATCAGGTGCTCGTCGCCGCGGCTCGCGGTCTCCTCGCCCTCACCGGTCACCTCGATCGACAGGCCGGAACCGGCCCATTCGATCTCCACGTCGTCGTACAGCGTGAGCGCGAGGCCGAGCGCGTCGAAGCCGGGCCCGAGGTTCGCGCTGGTCGCCGGGACTCGCAGGTGGACGCCGCGGGACGGCCCGCCCGCGCTCAAGCAAGCTCCAGCGCGGCGGCGGCGGCCCCCGCGTCGACGGGGATGGTCACCGGGGCGGGCGCACCGGAGATCGCCCAGTCGGGGTCTTTGAGGCCGTTTCCGGTCACCGTGCACACGACGCGCTCGCCGGGGCGTACGAGGCCCTCGTCGCGGGCCTGGAGCAGGCCGGCCACGCTCGCCGCCGACGCGGGCTCGACGAACACGCCCTCCTCGCGGGCGAGCAGGCGGTAGGCGGCGAGGATCTGCCGGTCGGTCACGGCCTCGATCGCGCCGCCCGACTCGTCGCGGGCCTTGACCGCCAGCTGCCACGACGCCGGGTTGCCGATGCGGATCGCGGTGGCGATGGTCTGCGGCGCCGCGACCGGCTCGCCGCGGACGATCGGCGCCGCCCCGGAGGCCTGGAAGCCGAGCATGCGCGGGCGGACGCCGGACTCGCGGTAACCCATCCAGTACGCGCTGATGTTGCCGGCGTTGCCGACCGGCAGGCAGTGCACGTCGGGCGGGCCGCCGAGCGCGTCGATCACCTCGAACGCGGCGGTCTTCTGGCCCTCCAGCCGGTAGCGGTTGACCGAGTTGACCAGCGCCACCGGGTAGTCGACGGCGAGCTTGCGGGCCAGTTCGAGACAGTCGTCGAAGTTGCCGTCGATCTGCAGCAGCCGGGCGCCGTGCACGAGCGCCTGGGCCAGCTTGCCCATCGCGATCTTGCCGCGCGGCACCAGAACGGCGCAGACCATGCCGGCGCGCACGGCGTACGCGGCGGCGGACGCCGACGTGTTGCCGGTGGAGGCGCAGATGACCGCCTTCGCGCCGTCTTCGGCGGCCTTGCTGATCGCCACCGTCATGCCGCGGTCCTTGAACGACCCGGTGGGGTTGGCACCCTCGACCTTGAGGTACACGTCGCAGCCGGTGAGCTGGGAGACGCGGAGCGCCGGAAGCAGCGGCGTGCCGCCTTCGAGCAGGGTGACCACGGGCGTACCGGCGGTCACGGGGAGCCGGTCGCGGAACTCCTCGATGACGCCACGCCATGCCCTGCTCACGGGAAACCTCCTGACCTGCGGCTCGTTCGCCGAGTCTACGGGCCCACGGCCGGGTCGTCCCACGACGTTCCACATCCTGGACGCAGGCGATGACGGATCACGGTGCCGCTTCGTCTCAGTCGTCGCCCTCGACGCGCATGACGCTGGCGACCGCACGGACGATCTCCTGCTCGCGCAGCGCCTCAACCGTCGCCGACAGCGCGGCGTCCGGCGCGCGGTGCGTGACGATCACGAGCTGGGCCTCCTGGCCATGCCCTTCCTGGCGTACCGCCTGGATCGACACGCCGTTCTCGGCGAACGCGTCGGCGACGCGGGCGAGCACGCCGGGGCGATCGGCCACGTCGAGCGCCACGTGATAGCGGGTGATCGTCTCGCCCATCGGCAGGACGGGCAGGTCGGCGTAGACCGACTCGGCCGGGCCGCGCGTGTCGTTCACCCGGTGGCGGGCGACGGCGACCAGGTCGCCGAGCACCGCGCTGGCGGTCGGCGCGCCGCCCGCGCCCGCGCCGTAGAACATGAGCGAGCCCGCGGACTCCGCCTCGACGAAGACGGCGTTGTACGCCTCGCGGACGCTGGCCAGCGGATGCGTCCGCGGGATCATCACCGGGTGCACGCGCACGGACACGCCGCGGCCGTTCCGGCCGTCCCGGGACGGCACCCGGTCGCAGATCGCCAGCAGCTTCACGACACAGCCCATGGCCCGCGCGCTGGCCACGTCCGCGGACGTCACGTCGGCGATGCCCTCGCGGTGCACGTCGGCGGCGGTGACCCGGGTGTGGAAGGCGAGCTGGGCGAGGATCGCGGCCTTGGCGGCGGCGTCGAAGCCCTCGACGTCGGCGGTCGGGTCCGCCTCGGCGTACCCGAGCTCCTGTGCCTCTTCGAGCGCGTCGGCGAAGCCCGCACCGGAGGAGTCCATCTTGTCGAGGATGTAGTTGGTCGTGCCGTTGACGATGCCCATCACCCGGTGCACGTGGTCACCGACCAGCGACTCGCGCAGCGGTCGCAGCAACGGGATCGCGCCGGCCACGGACGCCTCGTAGTAGATGTCGACGCCGTGCTCGCGGGCCGCGCCGAACAGTGTCGCGCCGTCTTCGGCGAGCAGCGCCTTGTTGGCGGTCACAACGGACTTGCCGGACTTCATGGCGTCCAGCAGGAGGCTGCGCGCGGGTTCGATGCCGCCGATCACCTCCACCACGATGTCGACGTCGTCGCGGGTCACCAGGCCGGTCGCGTCGGTCGTCAAGAGCCCCGCCGCCACACCTTCACGCCGCTTGTCGAGCCGGCGCACGGCGACGCCGGCCAGCTCCAGCGGCGCGCCCACGCGCGCGGCCAGGTCGTCCGCCCGCTCGTGCATCAGGCGCACGACCTCCGAACCGACCACGCCGCAGCCGAGCAGCGCGACCTTCAGGGGCTCGCCGCGTCTCATGGGGACACCTCCAGGCGCAGCAGATCGTCCTCGGTCTCCCGGCGGAGGATCAGACGCGCGCCGCCGTCGCGCACGGCGACGACCGCCGGCTTGGGCACGTGGTTGTAGTTGCTGGCCAGCGACCGGCAGTACGCGCCGGTGGCCGCCACCGCGACCAGGTCGCCCGGCGCCAGGTCGGCGGGCAGCCACAGGTCGCGGACGACCATGTCGCCGCTCTCGCAGTGCTTGCCGACCAGGCGGCTGAGCATCGGCGCCGCCTCGGAGGCGCGCGAGGCCAGCACGCACGTGTACTCCGCCCCGTACAGCGCGGTGCGGATATTGTCGCTCATGCCGCCGTCGACCGACACGTACGTGCGCAAACCCTCCAGCGGCTTGACCGTGCCGACCTCGTACAGCGTGATCCCGCCCGGCCCGGCGATCGTACGGCCCGGCTCGACCGTCAACCGCGGCACCGGAACGCCCTGCTCCTCGCAGGCGCGGGTGACGATGCCGCGCAGGTTGTCGGCGAGGTGTTTGGGGTCGAGCGGGTCGTCGCCGTCGAGGTAGGCGATGCCGTAGCCGCCGCCCAGGTCCAGCTCGGGCAGCTCGACGCCGTGCTCGTCGCGGATCGCGGTCAGCAGCTCGACCACCCGCCGCGCGGCCAGCTCGAAGCCGTCGGTGTCGAAGATCTGTGAGCCGATGTGGGAGTGCAGCCCGGCCAGTTCCAGCTCGGGGAGGCCGATGACGCGGCGGGCGGCCTCAAGCGCGGTGTCGCGGGCGAACCCGAACTTCTGGTCGTCGTGCGCCGTGGCGATGAACTCGTGCGTGTGCGCCTCGATGCCGGTCGTGACCCGGATCATCACCTTGGGCCGCGCGCCGCGCTCCCGCGCGAGGTACCCGAGCCGGGCGATCTCCTCGAACGAGTCGACGACGATATGGCCGACGCCGGCCTCCAGCGCACGGGACAGTTCGGCGGCCGACTTGTTGTTGCCGTGGAAGGTGATCCGCTCCGCGGGGAACCCGGCCCGTACGGCGACGGCCAGCTCGCCGCCGGTGCACACGTCCAGCCCGAGCCCCTCGCCGGCGACCCAGCGCGCCACCTCGGTGCACAGGAACGCCTTGCCGGCGTAATACACGTCGCCGTCGCTGAAGGCGTTCACGAACTCCCGGCAGCGCGACCGGAAGTCGTCTTCGTCGTAGACGTACAGCGGCGTGCCGAACTCCTCGGCCAGGTCGCGCACGTCCACGCCGCCGATCGTCAGCACCCCGCCCTCCCGGCGGGCGCCGCGCGGCCACACGCTCGGCGTGAGCGCGTTCAGGTCGCTCGGCGGCGGCAGCGGGTGGTCTTCCGGCAGCACGTCGGCGTGCCGGGGACCGGCCGGGTGGACTCGACTCATGCTCTCTCCGTTGCGTTCACAGGCGGTCGTTCGGGGTCTCGCCGAGCATGCGCAGCCCGTTGCCCAGCACGACACGAGCCGCCTCAGCCAGGCTAAGGCGTGCGGCGTGCCGCGCGGTGATCGGCTCGTCGCCGCTGGGGATGGCGGGGCACTCCTCATGCACGTCGTGGTACGCGCCGGCGATCAGCTCCATGTGCCGGGTGAACGGGCGCGGATCGCCCGTCCGCGCGGCCTGCCCGGCCCGGCCGGGGAAGTCGGCGAGCAGGCCCAGCAGCCGCCGCTCGCGCGGATCGTCCAGCGGCCCATCGGCCGCCACCACGCCCAGCTCCGCGGCGTACCTTTTCACGGCCACCGCGCGGGCGTAGGCGAACCGCACCACGAAGCCCGGGTTCTCGAACGTCAGCGGCCGCTGCGGCCACGTCGCCCGCGGCACCGCGATCACCCCGTACGTCTCGTCGATCCGGGCGGTCAGCGGCGCCTCGGCCGCGACCGTGAGGAACCCCGGCCCGGTGACACGAACCGCGCGCACCCCCGGCGCGGTCGCCAGACGCCGGGCGAGCAGAGCCGCGACCTCGGGCGCCGGCCGCGCGGCGGCCCGCGCCAGCCGCAGCGGAAGGGGCGTCGCGTACTCTCCCGCCGGCGTGGCCTCGACATGCACCCGATCCGGCACGGGAACGGTGAGCTCACCGTCGGCCACCGCGCCCCGCACGGCGGCCACGACGGCGGCGTTCAGCTCGGCCGGAGTCACGAGCGTGAGACTAGCCGACCGGCATGTGGACATCCGGCCACCGCGAACCGTTTCCCACATCTCCCACCCACGGGGGCGGTAGCGAGGAGGTCGTGCGCTCCGGGTGACCGGACCGTCAGCCGACGGGGTCCGCCCCTGCCAGCTCGCGGACGGTGCGGATCAGCTCCGCCGGGTCGAACGGCTTGGTGACATAGGCGTCCACCCCGATCTCGTGCCCGCGCCGGATGTCGTGCTCCTGCGCCCGCGCGGTGATCATGACCACCTTGATGTCGCGCGTCGTGGGGTCGTCGCGCAGCTTCACCGCCGTCACCCAGCCGTCGAGCCGGGGCATCATGATGTCGAGCGTGATCACGTCGGGCTTGATCTCCCGAACGCGGTCGAGACAATCCTGCCCGTCCACGGCGGTCACCACCTCGAACCCCTCCAGTTGCAGGTTCACGGCGATGAGCTGCCTGATCACCTCGTCGTCGTCGACGACCAGCACACGTCCCAGCGTCACGGCCGCCAAGCTAGCGGGTCCGCCCGCCGGGACACGCGGAGAACCGCGACATGCGCCTGCGACGGCCACCCTCCGACCCGCCGGACGATCTTTCTGGAGCGCCTCAAGGCCACGTCTGCTCAGGTCATCCTCGGTACGGCCGGGCCGGCTGGGCGGGAAGGTGACGAAGCGGCCCCGCCGAGCTGGTAATCTCTACCCGTCAGAAGCCCCCTTAGCTCAGGGGATAGAGCACCGGCCTCCGGAGCCGGGCGCGCAGGTTCGAATCCTGCAGGGGGCGCCTTCCACCAGCCAGCGCAATCCAGCCGCTGACCTGGGAAGATGCATGAAGAACGGGCCGGACTCATGTCTCACTGAGTCCGGCCCGTTCTCGTTGTTCGGGACTCTTCGCGAGAGACCTGCGAGAGAACTTCTCGCAAGTGTCCTCGGCCTTCAGCTCGGTCCGGGGCCGAGGTTCAACGTGGCGCGGCTGAACGTCTTTAGGATCCGTTGGTGGGTCTGGCGGGGCAGGGATCGGCTTCCGGGCTCGCCGAGGGGCGTGCCCGGCCGTGCTGGAGCTTCGGCCAGTAGATCGTCGAGACCGGCTCGTGCCACCATCAGCAATCCGTGGGTGGCTCGGGTGCAGGTGACGGCAAGTCTGCCGAACGCTGAATTGAACTCATCGAGCTGGTCGGCTCCGGAGAGCGGGTGGACGGCGACGGTGATCGCATTGGTCTGCCCCTGCCAGGAGCCGACGGTCGACGCGAGGAGCACCCCCTCCGGCAGGTCGTACTTCTCGGTCAGGCGCTCGACCATCGCGGTGGCATCGTCCACAGCCTGGTTCCGTGTGGCGAGGACGACGATCAGGGGAGCCCCGGACGGCGCGTCAGAGTCCGTCCGCTCTTCGTCCAGGGGCCTGCCGACGCCGTCATACCGTCGGCGGGCGACCGCGAACCCACCCTCGATAA
>JBEHYF010000007.1:0-76220 GCA_048498315.1 Actinomycetota bacterium | reverse complement strand
AGGACGTGCGGAAGGCGAGGCGCAGTCCCTTCTGCGGGTGCTGGCAGCGCGGCACATCGACGTACCGGAAGAGGTCCGGGCTCGCATCCTCGCCTGCGGTGATCTGCGGCAACTCGACGTCTGGCTCGACCGCGCCGCGACCGCGACGTCTGTCGCCGACCTGTTCGACTGATCGCCGGCGCGTCGCTCACCAGATCGCGTCGCCGCGGGCGACGAGCCGACGGACGATGACGTCGCGCTGGATCTCGTTGGTGCCCTCGCCGACGATCATCAGCGGGGCGTCGCGGAAGTAGCGTTCGACGTCGAACTCGGTGGAGTAGCCGTAGCCGCCGTGGATGCGGATGGCGTTCAGCGCGATCTCCATGGCGGTCTCGGAGGCGAACAGCTTGGCCATGCCGGCTTCCAGGTCGCACCGGTCGCCGCCGTCGTACCGTTCCGCCGCGTACAGCAGGAGGCGGCGGGCGGCGGTGAGCTTGGTCGCCATGTCGGCGAGCATGTTGCCGACGCTCTGGTGCTTCCAGATGGGCTTTCCGAAGGTCTCCCGTTCCCGGGCGTACCGGAACGCGTCGTCGAAGGCGGCGCGGGCGACGCCGGTGGCGCGGGCGGCGACCTGGATGCGGCCGATCTCCAGGCCCTTCATCATCTGCGCGAAGCCGCGCCCCTCCTCCTCGCCGAGCAGCGCCGAGGCGGGCACCCGGCAGTCGTCGAAGCTCAGCTCGCAGCTCTCGACGCCCTTATAGCCCAGCTTGGGCAGGTCGCGGGAGACGGTGAAGCCGGGGACCTTCTCCATCAGCAGGATGCTGATCCCGGAGTGGGCGGGCCTGGCGTCCGGATCGGTCTTGCACAGCAGGGCGACCAGCCCGGCGCGGCGCGCGTTGGTGATCCAGGTCTTGGTCCCGTTGACGACGTACTCATCTCCGTCGCGGCGGGCGACCGTCCGCATCGCCTGCAGATCGGAGCCGCCGCCGGGTTCGGTGAGCGCCATCGCTGCGCGGATCTCGCCGGTCGCCATGCGCGGCAGGTAGCGCCGTTTCTGCTCCTCTGTGCCGTACGCGAGGATCAGCTTCGACACGACGGTGTGCCCGCCCATCGCCCCGGCCAGGCTCATCCAGCCACGGGCCAGCTCCTCGGTGACCAGTGCGTAACACGGCGTCGACACGGCGACCTGGCCGTACGGTTCGGGGATCGAAAGGCCGAACACCCCCAGGCGCTTCATCGCATCGATCAGCTCGCCCGGGTAGGCGTCGGCGTGTTCGAGTTCGCGGGCGACGGGCCGGACGTCGCGGTCGACGAAGTCGCGGACGGTCTCGACGATCGCCGTCTCTTCGGCGTTCAGGTCATGCATCGGCGAATCCGATCTCGGCCGTCGCCTTCGTCTCGCCGGCCGCGTCGATGACGGACATGCGGGCACCGTCGCCGTCCGGGCCGCCGGTGACCAGCGCCGGGTCGCCGGCGAACACGGGACGGCGCAACCGGTAGCTCATGCGGACGATCGTACGGGCCGCCCGGCGGGCCGGTTCGGCCATGAGGACGGCCAGCAGCGGGCCGTGCACGACGATGTCGGGGTAGCCCTCGACCTCGCGCGCGTACGGCCGGTCGTAGTGGATCCGGTGTGCGTTGGCGGTGAGCGCGCTGAACCGGAACAGCAGCGTCGGTTCTGCGGTGAGGGGCAGCCGCCACGGGTCGGACGAGGCCGGCGTGCCGCGGGGTGCGGGTGTGTACCGGGGCGTCGCCGCCGGCGCCTCCGCCGACCGGTAGACGTGGTCCTGCTCCTCGACCAGCCGCGTCCCGCCGTCCTGAACGATCTCGTGCCGCACGGTCACGAAGACCATCTCGCCGGTGCGGCCCTCCTTCACCTCGACCGCGACCGGTTCGGAGAGGCGTTCGGCGGGCGCGCCGAGGCGCAGCGGGCCGTGCGCCGTGAGCCGCCCGCCGGCCCACATGCGGCGGCGTCCGGGAAGCGGCGGCAGGTACGGCCCGTGCGCCGGGTGGCCATCCGCGCCGAGGTCGCGCTGGGCGGGCCAGTCGAGGAAGTACAGCCAGTGCCACAGGAACGGCAGCGGTCCGCCGGGGGCGGGAGGCGCGGCGTCCAGCAGGCCGGCCAGCGCCCTGGCCGGGCCGGGGTGCAGGACGTCGCGGGCGGTCAGCTTCGGCGGACGCCAGTCCCGTACGTGCTCCCGGAGTGAGCCCATCACCCCACCACCTTCCGTTCGCGCAGGCCGGCGATCTCGGCCGCGGACAGGCCGAGCAGCTCGGCGAGGACGTCCTCGGTGTCGCCGCCGAGCGCCGGCGCCGGCAAGGGTCCGCGGGGCTCGTCGCCGAACGCCACCGGCGAGCCCGGCGCGAGGTGGCGGCCGATGCCGGGCTGGTCGAGGTCGCCGACCATCGGATGGGCGCGCAGCTCCGCGCCGCCGTCGGCGACGAGGTCGGCGAGCCGCCGGTACCGCGACCACAGCACGGACGTGCCGGCGAACGCGGCCGTGACCTGCTCGACGGTGCGGTCGGCGAACCATGGTTCCAGCAGGGCGGCGATCGCGTCGCGGTGGGCGTACCTGTCGGCCTGCCGGGTCAGGTCGGCGCCGTGTTCGCGTTCCAGCGCGGCGGCCGCGCCGGCCAGGCCGGTGGCGGCGAGCAGGTCGCGCCAGTGCCGGGTGGTCAGCACGAGCACCATGACGTGGCCGCCGTCGGCGGTGGCGAAGTCGCGGCCGAACTCGCCGTACATGTGGTTGCCGATCCGCGGCCTGGGGGCGGCGGCGAGCTGTGCCTCGGCGAGCAGGCCGAGGTTGCCCGCGGTGGCGAGGGCGACGTCGGCGAGGGCCACCCGGATGCGCTCGCCGCGGCCGGTGAGCAGCCGCCGCCGCTCCGCCGCCAGCAGCGCCACGGACAGGTACAGCCCGGTGGCGACGTCCCACGCCGGCAGCACGTGGTTGACCGGTCCGTCGTGGCCTTCCGGGCCGGTCAGGTACGGGAAGCCGACCTCGGCGCCCACGGTGTAGTCGACGGCGTTGCCGCCGTCGTGGCGGCCGTCGAGCCGTACGTGGATGACGTCGGGGCGGCGGGCGCGCAGGTCGTCGTAGCCGAGGCCGTCGCGGCGGGCGTTGGTGAGCAGGATGCCGCCGCCGGGCGCGCCGGCCGCGACCAGGTCGGCGACGATGGCGCAGCCCTCCGGGGAGCGCAGGTCGACGGTGACCGAGCGCTTGCCCTTGTTCAGGCCGGCCCAGTACAGGCTCGCGCCGGACGCGGTGACGGGCCAGCGGCCGCGGTCGGGGCCACCGCCGATCGGGTCGACGCGGATCACGTCGGCGCCGAGCTGGGCGAGCGTCATGCCGCCGAGCGGCGCGGCGACGAAGCTGGACACCTCGATCACCCGCATGCCGGCCAGCGGCCGGTCGTGCGCCGCCGGCACGCCCCTGCCGTTCGGCGTGCCGGCGGCCGTCTCGACCATGCGTCATCCCTCCTCGCGGCGCCGGTGCGCTCTCCAGGAAGGTACCGTGCCGACCGAACGACGTTCCGTTAGGGGCGGGGCCCGGCGCGCTCCGCGAGGACCGGACCCACCGCCGGCCCCGGGCCGGGCGGTCGTCCCGTCGCACGCCCGCCACACTCCGTTGATGTCGCCATTAATTAGTCTAAGTAACTATCCTGGCGTCAGGGGAGGAATGTTCATGCCTGACGCCAGCAAGACCGGTGGCCCCACCGCCGAGATGACCGCCCGTGGGAAGGGCGGTCGCGTCGCGCGCGATCACCCGCGCTACAAGTGGGTCGCGCTGTCGAACACGACGCTCGGCATGCTCCTGGCCACCGTCAACTCGTCCATCGTGATCATCTCGCTGCCGGCGATCTTCCGTGGAATCGGGCTGAACCCGCTGCGGCCCGGCAACGTCGGCTACCTGCTATGGATGATCATGGGCTTCCTCCTCGTGTCCGCCGTGCTGGTGGTCACGGTCGGACGGCTCGGCGACATGTTCGGGCGGGTGCGCATCTACAACGGCGGGTTCGTCGTCTTCACGGCCGCCTCGATCGCGCTGTCCCTGGACCCCCTGCACGGCGGGCCGGGCGCCGTCTGGCTGATCGCCTGGCGCATGGTGCAGGGCGTCGGCGGCGCGATGCTGTTCGCCAACTCCACCGCGATCCTCACCGACGCGTTCGACATCTCCGAGCGGGGCCTGGCGCTGGGCGTCAACCAGATCGCCGCGATCGCCGGCTCCTTCCTCGGCCTGATCATCGGCGGGCTGCTGGCGGAGTGGGACTGGCGGGCGGTGTTCCTCGTCAGCGTGCCGATCGGCCTGGCCGGCACCATCTGGGCGTACGCCTCGCTGCACGAGACGGGCGAGCGCCGGCGCGGCCGCCTCGACTGGCCCGGCAACGTGACGTTCGCGGTCGGGCTGGGCGTGCTGCTCACCGCCATCACCTACGGCATCCAGCCGTACGGCGGCCATGCCACCGGCTGGACCAGCCCGGCCGTGCTCGGCGGGCTCGGGCTCGGCGTCGTGCTGCTGGTCGCGTTCTGCGTGGTGGAGACGCGGGTCGCCGACCCGATGTTCCACCTCGGCCTGTTCCGGATTCGCCGGTTCACCGCGGGCACGGTGGCCGTGCTGCTGTCGGCGATCGGGCGGGGCGGTCTGCAGTTCATGCTGATCATCTGGCTGCAGGGCATCTGGCTGCCGCTGCACGGCTACGACTACCAGGACACCCCGCTGTGGGCCGGCATCTACATGCTGCCGCTGACGATCGGGTTCCTGGCCGCCGGGCCGGTCTCCGGCCACCTGTCGGACCGGTTCGGGCAGCGGCTGTTCGCCTCCGGCGGCCTGATCATCGTGGCCGGCACCTTCGCCGGGCTGATGCTGCTGCCGGTCGACTTCTCGTACTGGGTGTTCGCGCTGCTGCTGGCGGTCAACGGCATCGGCTCGGGGATCTTCTCCTCCCCCAACACCTCCCGCGTGATGAGCAGCGTGCCGGCACACCAGCGGGGCGCCGCGTCGGGCATGCGCGGAACGTTCCAGAACTCCGGGCAGGCGCTGTCGATCGGCATCTTCTTCTCGCTGCTGATCGTCGGCCTGGCGGCGCGGCTGCCCACCGCCCTCACCTCCGGCCTGGAGAGGGCCGGCGTGCCCACCGGCGCGGCCGAGACCGTCGGGCACCTGCCGCCGGTCGGCAGCATCTTCGCCGCCTTCCTCGGCTACAACCCGATCAAGTCGGTGCTGCCGCCGGACGTGCTGCGCTCGCTGCCGGCCGCCCAGCGGGACCGGTTGACCGGTAAGGAGTTCTTCCCGCACCTGATCTCCGGCCCGGTGCACCAGGGCCTGCTCGTCGTCTTCTCGGCCGCCGCGCTGATGATGGTCGTCGGCGCGGTCGCCTCCCTGCTCGACGGGGGGAAGCCCCGCCGCAGCGGCGGCGCCCGGTAACCGCACCGGCGCTGCGCGCGCCCGGCGGTCGCGCTCCCGCGCCGCCACACGGCGGCGCGGCCGGCGAAGTCGAAGGTCAGCCGGTGGGCAGCAGGACCGCGAGTTTCGCGGCGGCGTCGAGCAGGCAGGGCAGGAAGCCGGTGAGCTGCTCGACGGTCATGCGGGAGGCCGGGGCGGGCGTGGACAGCGCGGCCAGGGCGGTCCCGTCCGGGCCGATGACGGGCACGCCCACCGCGCGGATGCCGACCTCGTGCTCCTCGTCGGAGACCGCGTGACCCTGCGCCCGCACCCGTTCGATCTCCTCGCGGAACCGGTCGCGGTCGGTGATGGTGTTCGGCCCGAGCGGGGTGAGCTCCAGGCCGGCGACCAGCTCCTCGCGGACGTCGTCGGGCGCGAAGGCGATCAGGCACTTGCCCATCGAGGTGCAGTGCAGGGGGCCGTGCTTGGCCGGCTCGCCGATCACGCGCAGCCGCTGCGGCCCCTGCACGTGGTGCACGTAGAGCTGGTAGGGGCCGTCCAGTACCGACATGAGGGTCGGCTCGCCGGTGCGCTCGGTGACGGCACGCATGACCGGCAGCGCCACCCCGCTGAACCCGCGTGCCTGCGACACCCGCTGCCCGAGCTCGAAGAGCCGCAGGCCGAGGCTGTAGCGGCGGCTCTCGCCGTCGCTGCGCACGAACCCGTCGCGCTGCAGCGACGCGAGCAGGCGGTGCGTGGTGCTGACCGGGTAGCCGGCGGCGCGGGCCAGCCGCGAGACCCCGACGCCGTCGGGGTGGTCGCCCAGCAGGCACAGCAGGCGGAGTGCCTTGCCGACCGCGTCGGAGTCGGGCCGCTCGTCCCGTCGTACGGCCATCGTCACTCGCTTCCCCGCCTGCGAATGAACGGCGACGCGGGTGCGCCGGCGTTCATCCCGGCGCTACCCGCACTTGACGCAAGGGAACCCCGGAATGACCATATAGCTTACCGTATCCCGGAGGATTATTCCATATTACGGAAAATCCACGTCAGCAGTGAAGGAGTGGACGCCGTGGCCGCCCCCGCCTCAGGAAGTCCCGTTCACCGCCCGGAGGACCGGCCCGGTTCCCTCGGCACTCAGCGTTGGGCGCGGCTGCTGCCCATCGCCTTCATCACCTACAGCCTCGCCTACCTCGACCGGTCCAACTTCTCGGTCGGCATCGCCGGCGGGATGAAGAGCGACCTGCACCTGGGCAGCGGCATCTCCGCGCTGATCGGCGCCTCGTTCTTCCTCGGCTACTTCCTGTTCCAGGTGCCCGGGGCGATGTACGCCGAGCGCCGCAGCGTCAAGCGACTCATCTTCTGGAGCATGCTCGCCTGGGGCGTGCTCGCCTCAGTCCAGGGCCTGCTGTCGTCGGCGACCGCCCTGGTCGTCGTCAGGTTCGTGCTCGGCGTCGTCGAGGGCGCCGTGCTGCCCGGCATGGTGATCCTGCTCGCCCGCTGGTTCACCAAGGCCGAACGCGGCCAGGCCAACAGCATCCTTATCCTCGGTAACCCGATCACGGTGCTGTGGCTCACCGCCATCTCCGGCTACCTGGTCGAGCTGACGTCCTGGCGCGGCATGTTCATCATCGAGGGCGTCCCCGCCATCCTGTGGGCGTTCTACTTCCGCGCCAAGGTGGAGGACCACCCGGAGGACGCCGCCTGGCTGAACGCGCCGGAGCGCGAGGCGGTGGCCGCCGAGCTGGCCGGCGAGCAGCGGCAGATCACGCCGGTCGGCGGCTACTGGGCGGCGTTCCGCTCCCGCGCCGTGGTGCTCCTGTCGGCACAGTACCTGATGTGGAGCCTCGGCGTGTACGGCTTCGTGTTCTGGCTGCCATCCATCGTGAAGGCCGGCTCCGGCACCGGCATCGGCCTTACCGGGCTCATCTCGGCCGCGCCCTACCTGGTCGCGGCCATCCTGATGGTGGTCAACTCGCGGGCGTCGGACCGCAGCGGGCACCGCAGCCGCTACATCTGGCCCTGGCTGGTCCTCGGCGCGCTCGCCTTCTACGGCTCCTACCTGTTCGGTCCCGCGCACTTCTGGCCGTCCTTCGTGCTCCTGCTCGTCGCCGGCGGCGCCATCTACGCGCCGTACGGGCCGTACTTCGCGGGCATCGCGGAGCTGCTGCCGCGCCGGGAGGCCGGGCCGTCCATCGCCCTGGTCAACTCCTTCGGCGCGCTCGGCGGTTTCCTGGGCACCTACCTTGTCGGGTGGCTGAACGGCGCGACCGGCGGCAAGGGCGCGGCCTTCCTGGTGCTGGCCGCCTCCATGGCCATCGCCGCGGTGCTGACGCCGCTCGCGCGGGGGCGCCGCGGCACCATATGAGGCACGGGACGAACGAGAACGAGAGCGAGAGCGAGGACGCGAGGGTGAGCGAGGACGGCACGAGCGGGGGACGGCCGCCCGAGGCGCTGGTGCCCTGGCCCGGCGTGGCCGAGGCGATGGCCGGCCGGCTCGCCGTCGGCGTGTACGACGGCACCGGCGCCCCGCCCCCTGACCTGTCCGCGGTGCGGTTCTACGTGCTGCCGTACGCGGTCCCGGAGGCCGCCGGCCTGATCGCCAGGATGCCCGCGCTGGAGGCCGTGCAGAGCCTCAGCGCGGGCGTCGACTCACTCCTTCCGCTCGTCCCCGAGGACGTGGTGGTGTGCAACGGGCGCGGCCTGCACGACGCGAGCGTCGCCGAGCACGTGCTCGGCCTCATCCTCGCGATGCGGCACAACCTGCCGTACTGGGTGCGGAGGCAGGACGAGCGCCGCTGGGCGCCGCACTTCACCGGATCCCTGGCCGGCTCGCGGGTGCTGCTCCTCGGGTACGGGTCGATCGCCGCGGCGATCGAGGAGCGGCTGCGACCGTTCGAAGTCGAGGTGGTGCCGGTGGCGAGCCGGGCCCGGCCCGGCGTGCACGGGGTGGCGGAGCTCCCCCGTCTGCTGCCCGGCGCGGACATCGTCGTCATCACCGTGCCGCTGACCGAGACCACCAAGGGCCTGTTCGGCGCGCGCGAGCTCGCCGCGCTGCCGGACGGCGCGCTCGTGGTCAACGCCGGGCGCGGCGGCGTCGCCGACACCGACGCGCTGCTGGCCGAGACCGCCTCCGGCCGGCTGTTCGCGGCGCTCGATGTGGTGGACCCAGAGCCCCTTCCGCCCGGCCACCCGCTGTGGAGCGTGCCGAACGTGCTGATCACCCCGCACGTCGCGGGTGGCTCGGCGACGTTCTACCCGCGGGCCGAGCGGCTGGCCGCCGAGCAGCTGAGCCGCTTCGCCGGCGGCCGCCCGCTGCTCAACGTCGTCCCCCGTGACCGCGGACCGGAAGCGTTCCCGCGGAGGCGATGAACCGGCCGCGCACACGCCACGCGCGGCCCGTGACGCGCCCCCGGCGTCGCCGCCGGGCACTGCGCCGGGCGGGCCCGGGCAGCCGTACATCTGGGCGCCGGCGAACAAGGAGGGCTCGGCACCGTGCGCGGCACGGCGAGCAGGGCCGGTACACCCTCCAGGACGGCGGCCTGTCGGAGGTCTACTACCCCGACCTCGGCACGCCCAGCGTCTGCGATCTGCGGTTCGTCGTCACCGACGGGCGCACGTTCACCGAGCGCGACTCCGACGCCACCGTCACCCACCTGGCCGACCCGCACGCGCTGGTCTACGTGCAGACCGACACCGAGAAGTCCGGCCGCTGGCGCATCACCAAGACCTACGTCACGGACCCGCCTGCTGTGCGCGAGAAGTATCCGGCCACCGCGGACGGCCGGCGCGCCATGCTGCAGACCTGGACGGTCACTACGAACGGCCCCCGCGACCGCCGGTTTGCCGGACGCGGCCACGACGAAAGGCGCGTCCGGCAACCGTCCGGGCGTCACTGGCGACCGGCGGGGATGCGGTGTCGGCGCGCCGGTATCGCACGGACAAGGCGGTCGCTGATTGCCGGTGCCCCCTCCGGCCACGGCTGATCGCGTCCGCGGTGGGCGGCCGTCGACGGCCGCGGTTCAGCCGCCTTCGCCGGTCGGGCGGATGGTGCCCCGTCGCTGCCTCCGGTTCAGGACGATCAACGCCAGCAGGGCCGCGAGGATGAGCGTGCCGAGCGCCATGAGCAGGATGGCCCAGAACGGGACGCTCTGCTCCGGCAGCGCCGTGTACGCGCCGTTGCCGGTGTGGATGATCTTCTGCCGGGGCGGCGACCGTAGCTGCACGAGGCCGGACCAGACGACCGGGGGACCGGCGCCGTCGCGCAGGCGGACCGTGCACGGCAGGGACCCGCTGCTCAGCCCCGGGGCGTTGATCGGTAGCACGGCGTCCGTGCCGGGCAGGACCGTGTGCATGACGACGTGGTAGGTGTGGTTCCTGTCGCGCGCCCGGCACGAGGCGGTCCCCCGGGCCTCGGCGAACGTCTGGCCCACGTTCCGCACCGGTATGTACAGCCGGGGTTCGGTCCCGATCCATCCCGCCGAGACCGTCGGGATCACCAGGGTCGTCTTCATCCGCGCGAGCGCGCCGACCGTGACCGCGACGCCCACGGTGACCTGCCGGACGATGATCGCCTTGGCGGACGCCGCTCCGTTCGAGCCGAGGCGTACGGCGCCGGGCCGGACGGCGGCCTCCGCGGTGATGCCGGTGAGGTACTGCCCGTCCTGGACGCCGGCGGGAACGCGGACGCGGAACGTCAGCGCCCGGCGTTCGTGCGGAGCCAGGGTGACCGTGGCGGGAAGCCCGGTCACCCAGCAGCCGGCTCCGGAGCACGGCCCGGGAACGCTCTCGTACGCGGAGCCCGAATTCGCCGCGGTGACGCCGCGGGACACCGTGAGCCGCAGTCGTTCAGTCCTGCGTCCCGGGTTGCTGATGATCACCGTGTCCCGTGTCGCCGTGCCGGGTGCCACCGTGAGATCGAAGTACGGACGCTTTCGGCCGGCCGACGTGGTCGACGGCTTGAGGCCGAACGGACCCGTTCCCAGGCCACCGTCCGCACGTGCCGGGACGGCCGTGGCCGCCCCGGCGGCGGTTACGAGGACGGCGAGTGCTGCGAGGTCGGCGGCATGCGGACGCCGCCTGGCATGTAGGGATGTCAAGCCACCTCCGGATCGCATCTCCGCGATACGACGCTGATCGCGTGCCGACCGGGCTCACGGTCCGGAGACGATCGCCATCGTGACCGTGGAGGTGTACGAGCCCGACACCGCGGTGGCCGGAATGTGCACCCACCAGCCCACCGGGTTGGCCGCCGTGCTCCCGCCGATGCGGATGTCGCCGATTCCGCTTGCCGCGGCGGCGCTGTAGATGGTGACCGGCGTCGGCGTGGTCGCCGCCGTGGTGATGGCCACCGGGTACGTGACCGTGTTACCGGTCGGCACGGTGCAGGTGCCCGCGGTGACGCAGGCCGCGGTCGGCGGCGTGTTGTCCGTGGCCGACGTGGTGCTGCCGTTCGTCATGAAGGTACCGGTGTCCGGCAGCGTGTTCGCACCGCTGGTGAAGGTCGTGGCGGACGTCGTGACGTGCCAGCCGGCCGCGTTCTCGCTGGCGTCGTCGACGCCGTACTCCTGATCCGCGGCGGTCGTGTCGACCACATCCTGGGCACGACCGTTCAAGGTCGTGCTCCAGGACAGTGATGCCGGTGCCGTCAGCGACAAGGTTCCCGCCGTGAGCGTGGCCGTGGCGGTCAGCGTGCAGCTGGAGGTGGTCGGCGCCGAGGGCCCGCACGCTGCGGCGCCCGCCGTGCCCGGAAGCAGGGCGGCCGATCCGGCAACAAGAAGGACAGCCGCGCCGAGCGCGGTGAAAAATCGTCGCATCCGATCATCCATCTCTCGGGCGATGCCCGCCAGGACACCGCCGATCAGTTACGCGGAGCGATCATATCAATACCACGAGTAGCCGTCGATCACGAAGTCGCGACACCGAGTCACGCCGGATCGCCTCCGTATCCAGCCCCTCACGCGAACGAACCGGCGGCTCAGCGACCGGAGACGAGCGTCAGCGTGTGGGGAATCTCGCGGCGGATGGTGGCGGGGTCAGAGCGCATCGTGGGCGCCGCGCGCCCACACCGGCGCCTGGTCCCAGTAGTCGTCCGCGAAGGCATACCCGGACGCGCCGGTGAGGTTGATCCAGCGGGAGCGGTCCAGGTCGGCGAGGTCCACGATCACTCGCATCGACGGCACCGCCCTGGGCGGGCCATCTCCCGTCGCCGCTCGTGCGGATGGGGATGCGGCCGGGTGCCTGGTAGCCGATGTCGCCGTCGACGTCGGCGTACACGAGGTTCTGCGCGGGCACCACGCAGGGCGGCGCAGCGGGCACGCGCCCGGTCCACCGCCGCGGCCAGTGCGGCGAACGGGAAGTCGGGGTTGTCCGGGGTACGCGTCGCGTACAGGTCGCCCGCGAGGTAGTCATCGGTGTCCGGATCGCCCCGGCAGGGATCGTGCCCCTCCTCGCTGGTGTCCTGGTCCGGGTACCACCATCCGGTGGGCCGGTCCCAACTCCATGCTGAATTGGATGTTCCGGCGGCCGGTGAGTTGTTCCCGTACGGTGAGTCTGCACCAGCGGAGACCGACGATCCGCTGGAAGGACCATCATGACCGAGCCGAAGACCTTCACCCTGGACGTGCCGGGCGCCGTGCTGCACTACGACGTCCGGAGCAACGACGCAGGCGCCGAGCCGGTGCTGCTGCTCATCGGGTCGCCGATGGGCGCGGCCGGCTTCGGCACACTGGCGGGGCACTTCACCGACCGCACCGTCGTGACGTACGACCCGCGCGGGTCGGAGCGCAGCAGGCGCACCGACGGCGCCGCCGAGACCACGCCCGACGAGCACGCCGACGACCTGCACCGGCTGATCGCCGCGCTGGACGCCGGGCCGGTGGACCTGTTCGCCGGAGCGGCGGCGCCGTCAACGCGCTCGTCCTGGTCGCCCGGCACCCGGAGCAGGTCCGGGCGCTCGTGGCGCACGAGCCGCCGGCCTTCCAGGAGTTGCCGGACCGCGAGCCGGCGCTGGCCGCCTGCGTCGACATCCACGAGACCTACCTGCGCAGCGGCGTCGGCCCGGCGATGGCGAAGTTCATCGCCCTCGTCATGCACGAGGGCCCGATTCCGGAAGGGTTCGCCGACCGGCCGGCTCCGGACCTCGCCGCCTTCGGGTTGCCGGCCGAGGACGACGGCTCCCGCGACGACCCGCTGGTCGGGGCAGAACATGATCTCGTGCACCCACTACCGGCACGATTTCGACGCGATCCGCGCGGCGTCCACCCGCGTCGTCATCGGCGTGGGAGCCGAGTCCGGGAAGGTGATTACGGGCCGTTCGGCGGTGGCCGTCGCCGAACGCCTCGGCACGGCGCCGGTCACCTTCCCGGGCGGCCACGACGGCTTCCTCGGCGGTCGCAGGGCGGCGAGCGCGGACGTCCAGCCCGCCAGGCCCGGGATCTGCGCGAGCCGGCGGATGATGCCGCCCTCCTGATCGGGCACGCGCGGCACCCCGGGCAGCGCCGCGGCGGGACCCACCGTGCCCGACGGCACGGCCGCCGGGACCGGCTGCCAGCGCGCGGCCCAGTAGCCGAGCGCCTGGCCGAGCTCGGCCCGCCGCGGGGCGTCCTCGTGCTCCAGCAGTGCGTTCACCGCGTGCCCGGTGCGGATCACGCCGTGCGTGGCGCCGGCCGCGATACCGGGCAGCAGCCGAGGCCACCACGTCTCCAGCACGTCCCGCCACGGCCGCTCGGCCACCTCGCGGGCGAAGAACGCGAGCCAGTCGCCGAGCCGCCGCGGCTCCCCCAGCGCCGTGCGCCAGTCGTCGATCGCGGCCGTGCCGCGCGGCAGCTCCTCCAGGCGCCGCACCCCGTCGAGCCAGCGGTGGACCCGCCGCCCCTGCCCCCGCCGGACCATCGCCTCCATCGCCATCGGACCGTGGTTGCTCAACCAGCCCTCGAACTCAGGCCTCGTCCGGTGCAGCCGCTCGTACGTCTCTTCCAGTATCCCGTCGCCGTTCATGTAAGGGACGCTAACCACGTCCCGCACCGCCAGCATCGGCCCGCAGCCCGAACGTCGCCGGTTCTCCGGTCCTACGACGTCCGCCCGTCGGGCACATCGACGCCACACCCCGAGACCGCGCCGGTCATCGCCGCATCGCGCCCAGACCGTGCGACGTCGACGCCGTGGTTCTCCCAAGCGATGGACCGGGGGCGATCGGCGTGGTCGTACGGTCGGCCGCGTCTTCCCCGAACGGCCCCATCGCGTGGGGTACCGCTGTGAGCGGCGCGGGCGTCTCGACGAGGAGACCCGCGTGAGCAGCGGCATCCGCGAGGCGCTTGTCGTAGGTGACGAAGAAGTCGACCGGCAGACGAAGACCGTGGCGTGCGTGAGGATCTGCACGACCTCCTCGCGCGGCAGCATCTTCTCGATCCAGACGACCCCGTCGCGGGCCGCGCGCAGCTCGCCGGCGAGCGTCTCGGCCTCCGCGGCGATCTCCGGCGTGTCGGGAGCCCCGGCGCACAGCACGAGCTGGGCCGCCGGGCCGCGCGCAGCAGGTACGGCAGGCCCTTCTGCCGCGTCACCCGGCCGACGAACACGACCGACGGGCGGTCGGGGTCGATGCCGTGCTTGTCGAGCGCGCCCGTGCCGTGGTCCGGGGCGTACCGCGTCGTGTCGATCCCGTTGTGCAGGACGGTGACCTTGGCGGGGGCGACGTCGGGGTAGCAGGCGAGCACGTCGCGGCGCATGCCCTCCGAGACGGCGACGACGGCGTCTGCGGCGAGCACCGCGGTGCGCCCGGCCCACGAGGAGATGCGGAACCCTCCGTTCCGACGCCGACCAGGACTGGGCCGCCATCCACGTGGTCGTGTTCAACCTGGCGTGCGTGCTGCTCGAGTCGACGATCAGCCGCCACCTGGCCGAACCCTTCTTCAGCCCCGAACAGCTGCGGCGGTGGGACAGGGCGACGACCGAGCCGTACCGCCACGGCCTGGCCCACGATCAGGGCCCGTCGCAGAGGTGACCGGGCAGAGTGACCACGCAAGTGACCAGAGGCCGCTCGTCGATCGCGGCGACGCGGGCGGTGAGGGCGTGAGCGTGCCCCTTGACCCGTGATCTCCGGGACGCGGGTCAGCCGTCGCCGGGCTCGGTGCGCACGTCGAGGCCGTGGGCGGCCACACGCTGCCCGGCGAGGGCGCGCACGGTGCGCGACGGGCTGGGGCGGCCGAGCCGGTCGGCCATCCAGACGCTGGTCTCCACCAGCGCGGCCAGGTCGACGCCGGTGGCGATGCCCAGCCCGTGCAGCATCCAGACCAGGTCCTCGGTGGCGAGGTTCCCGGTCGCGCTCTTGGCGTACGGGCAGCCGCCCAGCCCGCCCGCCGAGGAGTCGACCACCGTCACGCCGTCCTCCAGCGCGGCCAGCGTGTTGGCGAGCGCCTGCCCGTACGTGTCGTGGAAGTGCACGGCGAGACGGTCGACGCCGACGCCGGCCGCGCCCAGCGCGGCGAGCAGCGCGTGCACGTGGCCCGGGGTGGCCACGCCGATGGTGTCGCCAAGGCTGAGCTCGTCGCAGCCCAGGTCGGCGAGCCGGCGGGCCACGTCGGCGACCTGGCCGACCGGCACCCTGCCCTCCCAGGGATCGCCGAAGCACATGGACAGGTAGCCGCGAACCCGCAGGCCGCGTTCCGTGGCGCGCCGCACCACCGGCGCGAACATCTCCAGCGACTCGGCCATCGTGCGGTTCAGGTTGCGGCGGGCGAACGACTCGGTCGCGCTGGCGAACACGGCGACGCGCCGCACGCCGAGCTCCAGCGCGCGGTCGAGGCCGCGCTCGTTGGGCACCAGCACCGGCAGGTCGAGGGAGCCGGGCAGCGCCGGGTCTGCGGACAGGGCGGCGACCAGCTCGGCGGCGTCGGCGAGCTGCGGCACCCACCGGGGGTGCACGAAGCTGGTCGTCTCGATCGTGGTCAGCCCCGCGGCGGCGAGCCGCCGCACGAACTCGGCCTTGACCTCGACGGGCACGATGGCGGACTCGTTCTGCAGCCCGTCGCGCGGCCCGACCTCGTGGATCCGCACCGCCGCCGGCAGGCCCGCCGCTGGTACGACGTCCGGCAGCAGCGACGCGGCCGTGCTCGCCGCCGCATCCGGCGTGCCGGCGACGGTGCCCGTCCGGGCGTCCCCGCCGCTTCCGGCCGCTCCGCCCCCGGCCGCTCCGACGGCGCCGGGCGCCGCTGCCGTCTCGTCGGGCGGCGTCATCCCTCGCTCCCTTCCGTGGTCTCGGGGGCCGGCTCGATCACGGCGAGGACCTCGTCGATGGCGACGCTCACGCCGGGCGCGGCGCGCAGCTCGGCGACGGTGCCGTCGAACGGTGCGGTCAGCGCGTGCTCCATCTTCATCGCCTCGACGATCACAACGGCCTGCCCCGCGGTGACGGTGTCGCCCGCGGACGCCTTGACCACCGTGACGGTGCCGGGCATGGGCGCGACCAGCACCCCGTCGCCGGTCTCGGCAGCGGTGGGACCGGCCGGGTGCAGCAGGTCGGCGGCGCGCAGCCGCCACACATCCGCGCCGCGGGCGAGCCAGTGAACGTCCCCGGAGGAGCTGCGCTCCACGGCGTGGTCGAACCGAGCGGTGAGCCCGTTCCAGCGCAGCAGCAGGCCGCCCGGGCGCACGTCGATCGCCGCCGTCGACGGCGGGCCGTCACCGATCGCCACCTCGTGCTCGCCGGGCGTGCGGGTGGCCCGGACCTTGACCTCGACCGGCTCGCCGTCGCCGGGCGTGAACCGGTACGTCGTCCAGGCGGGCCCGCCGATCCGCCAGCCGGACGGGACCGAGAACGGGTCGACCCAGGCGTCCCCGCCGGTCGTCGTCGCCGGGCCGAGCGCGGCGTGCACGGCGAGCGCGGCCGCCACCGGCACCTCCGGAGGCACCGGCGCATGCGCGAGCGTCTCCAGGCGCGCCTCGACCAGGCCCGTGTCAAGGCGGCCCGCGGCCACGTCGGGATCGTCGAGCAGGCGGCGCAGGAAACCGGTGTTGACGGTGACGCCGAGCACGCGGGTGCCGTCGAGGGCGGCGCGCAGGCGGCGCAGCGCGGTGGCGCGGTCCGGCCCATGCGCGATCACCTTGGCCAGCATCGGGTCGTAGCCGGTACCGACCTCATAGCCCTCGAACAGCGACGAGTCGACCCGTATGCCCTCGCCGGACGGCTCGCGCAGCGCCAGCACCCGCCCGCCACTGGGCAGGAAGCCGCGGGCCGGGTCCTCGGCATAGACGCGGGCCTCGATCGCGTGCCCGGCCAGCGCAACGTCTTCCTGGCGAAGGTCCAGCGGCTCGCCGGCGGCCACACGGAGCTGCCATTCGACCAGGTCGAGGCCGGTGACCAGCTCGGTGACGGGATGCTCGACCTGGAGGCGGGTGTTCATCTCCATGAAGAAGTACTCCTCCGGCCGGTCGCCGGAGACGATGAACTCCACGGTGCCCGCGCCGGTGTAGCCGCAGGAGCGGGCGGCCTCGACCGCCGCCGCGCCCATCGACGCCCGCGTGGCCCCGTCCAGCAGCGCGGACGGCGCCTCCTCGACGATCTTCTGGTGGCGGCGCTGGAGGCTGCACTCGCGCTCGCCGAGGTGGATCACGTTGCCGTGCGCGTCGGCGAGCACCTGGATCTCGATGTGGCGGGGCCGCTCGATCCAGCGCTCCACGAGCAGCGTGTCGTCGCCGAACGCGCCGCGCGCCTCCCGCCGGGCGGCCGCGATCTCCTCGCCCAGCCGCACGGCGTCCCGTACGAGGCGCATGCCCTTGCCGCCGCCGCCCGCCGACGGCTTGAGCAGCACCGGCAGGCCCACCTCCAGGGCCGCCTCGGCGAGCCGCTCGTCGCTCAGCCCGCCGCCGCTGCTGCCCGGCACGACCGGCACGCCGTGCGCGCGTACCGTCTCCTTGGCCCGGATCTTGTCGCCCATCAGCTCGATCGCGGCGGCGGGCGGGCCGACGAAGATCAGGCCGGCCTCGGCGACCGCGCGGGCGAAGGCGGCGTTCTCCGCCAGGAAGCCGTAGCCGGGGTGGATCGCCTGCGCGCCGGTGCGCAGCGCGGCGGACACGATCTGGTCGATGTCCAGGTAGCCGCCGGCCGGGCCGCCGGGCCGCAGCGCCACGGCGGCGTCGGCCTCCCGCACGTGCAGGGCGCCGGCGTCGGCGGCGCTGTGCACGGCGACCGCGCGGATGCCCAGCCGCCGCAGCGTGCGGATCACCCGGACGGCGATCTCGCCGCGGTTGGCGATCAGTACGGTGTCGAACACCGGGGACCTCCTCGTCGGGGGGCGGGCGCGGTCACATCCGGAAGACGCCGAAGCCGGGCTCGCCCAGCGGCGCGTTCGCGCAGGCGGTCAGGGCCAGGCCGAGTACGGTCCGGGTGTCCAGCGGGTCGATGATGCCGTCGTCCCACAGCCGGGCGGTGGAGTAGTAGGCGCTCCCCTGCCTCTCATACTGCTCGCGGATCGGCTGCTTGAACCGCTCCTCGTCCTCGGCCGGCCAGGTCTCGCCACGCGCCTCGTACCCGTCGCGGCGGACGGTGGCCAGCACGGTCGCGGCCTGCTCGCCGCCCATCACCGAGATCTTGGCGTTCGGCCACATCCACAGGAACCGGGGCGAGTACGCGCGGCCGCACATCGAGTAGTTGCCGGCGCCGTGCGAGCCGCCGATGACGACGGTCAGCTTCGGCACGCGGGTGGTGGCGACGGCGGTGACCATCTTGGCGCCGTGCTTGGCGATCCCGCCGTTCTCGTACGCGCGGCCGACCATGAAGCCGGTGATGTTCTGCAGGAACAGCAGCGGCACGCCGCGCTGGTCGCACAGCTCGATGAAGTGCGCGCCCTTCTGCGCCGACTCGGAGAACAGGATGCCGTTGTTGGCCACGATCCCCGCCGGATGCCCCTGGATGCGGGCGAAACCGGTGACGAGCGTGGTGCCGAACTCGGCCTTGAACTCGGCGAACCGCGACCCGTCGACGATGCGGGCGATCACCTCGCGCACGTCGTACGGGGAGCGGTTGTCGGCGGGCACCACGCCGTACAGCCCGGACGGGTCGACCGCGGGCTCCTCGGCCGGGATCACGTCCCACGGGCGCGGCGCGCGCGGCCCCAGCGTGGCGACGATGTCGCGGACGATGCGCAGGGCGTGCAGGTCGCTGTCGGCCAGGTGGTCGACCACGCCGGAGATCCTGGCGTGCACGTCGCCGCCGCCCAGCTCCTCGGCCGTGACGATCTCCCCGGTGGCCGCCTTGACCAGGGGCGGGCCGCCGAGGAACACGGTGCCCTGGTTACGGACGATCACGGCCTCGTCGCTCATCGCCGGCACGTACGCGCCGCCGGCCGTGCACGACCCCATGACCGCGGCGATCTGCGGGACGCCCGCCGCCGACATGCGGGCCTGGTTGTAGAAGATCCGCCCGAAGTGGTCGCGGTCGGGGAAGACCTCGTCCTGCCGGGGCAGGAACGCGCCGCCGGAGTCGACGAGGTAGACGCACGGCAGGCGGTTCTCCAGCGCGATCTCCTGGGCGCGCAGGTGCTTCTTGACGGTCATCGGGTAGTACGTCCCGCCCTTGACGGTGGCGTCGTTGGCGACGATCACGCACTCGCGGCCGCTGATCCGCCCGATCCCGGCGACCATGCCGGCGGCCGGGGCGTCGCCGTCGTACATGTCGTACGCGGCGAGCGGGGCGATCTCCAGGAACGGCGAGGCCGGGTCGAGCAGCGCGTCGACCCGGTCGCGGGGTAGCAGCTTGCCACGCGCGACGTGCCGTTCGCGGGCCCGCTCGCCGCCGCCCAGCGCCGCCGTCGCCAGCCGCTCGCGCAGGGTCGCCACGGCCGCCTCATGCGCGGCGGCGTTACGGCGGAACGCCTCCGACGCGGGTGCCGCCCGGGTCGCCAGCACGACGCCCGGCGCCCTGTCCGTGGCTCCGGCCCCGGTACGACGGCGCCCGCCCTCCGTGGTCGTGCTCGTCATCGCCCCACCTTCGCCAGCAGCTCGGCTTGCCGTTCACGATACGCCGCGACCGATTTCAGTTTGACGTCCTCGTATCCGCGGACCATATCCGGGGTGCCGGCCAGTTCGACGAGCAGGGTGTGGTCGGCGGGCGTCGCGGCGGACAGCGCCCGCAGCACGGCGTCGCGGTACTCCCCGGGCAGCGCCCGCTCGATCCGCCGGATTCGCGCGTACCCGAACGGGTCGAGGCGGGTGCCGCGCACCCGGCGCATGGCGTGCAGCGCGCGGAACACCGGGCGGAACCACGGGCCGAGAACGATCTTGCGCTTCATCCCGAGCGCGCGCAGCACCGGCGGATGCAGCCGGTACGTGTAGCGGCTGCGGTCGCCGAACCGGGCCCGGATGCCCGCCGTCAGCCCCGGGTCGAGGCAGAGCCGGGCGACCTCGTACTCGTCCTTGTAGGCCATGAGCTTGTACAGGTTGCGCGCCACGGCCGCGGTGACCTGGGTGGCGCCCGGCACCAGGCCGTCCTCCAGCCGCCGGATCCGCTCGACGTACTCGGCGTACGTGCGGGCGTAGGCCTCGTCCTGGTAGGCGATCAGGTCGGGGATCCGGATGTCCAGCAGCCGCGCCGCCTCCGTGCCCGGCACCACGCCGACGAGGGCTCGCACACGCGTCGCCGCGCCGGCCGCCTGCCCCGCCTCGGCGGAGCCGGCCACGGAAGCACCGGCCACGGCGCCGGCCGGATCGGCGGGCTCGGCCGACCCGTCAGCGGCGGCACCCGGGTCGGCGAGGGCCGCCGGGGTGGCAGGCCCGGCCGGGTCGGCGAGGACGGCCTCCAGAGCGGCGGGGTCGGCGACGAGCTGCCGGCCGCGCCGGAACGCCTGCAGGTTGCGGCGCACCGCGACACCGTTCAGCTCGATGGCGCGCTCGATCGCCTCGGCCGGCACCGGCAACGCCCCTGCCTGGTAGGCGGCGCCGAGCTGCAGCACGTTGGCGTACTGGTCGTCGTCGAACAGCCGCTCGGCCAGCCCGCGGGCGTCCAGGTAGAGCGCATGCGCGCTCGACGCGTCGATCAGCGACCGGATCCGGTCCTGGCCGGGGAAGGACACCGACGGGTCGACGACCATGCGGCCGGTGGGCACCTCGGTGGTGGACACGACCGCGGTGGTGCGGGCCGGGTCGGCCGCGGCCAGGTGCGCCGGGTCGGCGCCCACCAGCGCGTCGCAGGCCAGGTACAGGTCGCACTCGCCCGCCGCGAGCCTGGCCGCCTGCGCCACGTCCGCCGCGGTCACCTTGATGTCGGACACCACCGCGCCGCCCTTCTGGGCCAGCCCGGTCTGGTCGAGCGCGCGCACCCGCCGCCCGTCCATGACGGCGGCGGTGGCGAGGATCTGCGCGACCGTGACCACGCCGGTGCCGCCGACGCCGGTGATGCGCACGGTGAAGTCCGGGCCGGCGGTCCGGCGTTCCGGCTCGGGCGACGCCCCGGCGGCCAGGTCGGGGATCTCGCGCCGGGGCCGTCGCCCGCCGGGCACGACGGTGAGGAACGACGGGCAGTCGCCGGCCAGGCAGGAGTAGTCGACGTTGCAGGAGGCCTGGTGGATCCGCGTCTTGCGGCCGAACTCGGTGTCCACCGGGCGTACGGACAGGCAGTTGGAGGCGATGCCGCAGTCGCCGCAGCCCTCGCACACCCGCTCGTTGATCACCACCCGGGCCGCGGGTGCGACGGCGGTACCGCGGCGCCGCTTGCGCCGCTTCTCCGTCGCGCACTCCTGGTCGTGGATCAGCACGGTGACGCCGGGCGTCGCGGCCAGTTCCCGCTGGCTGCGCTCCAGCTCGTCGCGGTGGCGCACCTGCACCCCCGTGGGCAGCCGCTTACGGCGCAGGCGGCCCGGATCGTCGCTGGTGATGATGACCTTGGCGACGCCCTCGATGACGAGCAGCTCCGTGATCTTCTCCACCGGCAGGCCGCCGACGGCCTGCTGGCCGCCGGTCATCGCCACCGCGGAGTTGTAGAGCAGCTTGAAGGTGATGTTCACCCCGGCGGCGACGGCCGCGCGCACGGCGAGGCTGCCGGAGTGGGTGAAGGTGCCGTCGCCGAGGTTCTGCGTGAAGTGCTCGGCGGACACGAACGGCGCCATGCCGATCCACTGCGCGCCCTCGCCGCCCATCTGGGTCACCCCGATGACGTTCCCCACCTGCTCGGGCTCCATGAGCAGCGCCATCGCGTGACAGCCGATCCCGGCGCCGACGAGCGTGCCCTCGGGCACCTTCGTGGAGGAGTTGTGCGGGCAGCCGGAGCAAAAGTACGCGGTTCGGGCCGGCAGCGGCAGGGAGACGCGCTCGCGGGGGCGGCGATCGCGCCAGGCCCGCAGCGGTTCGGTGACCTCGTGCGCGGTCAGCCGGCGGGCGAGCCCGGCCGCGATCTCGTCCGGCCCCAGCTCCCCGGCCGCGCCGAACAGCGTCGTGCCGTCCGGCGCGGTCTTGCCGTGCACGGCGGGCGCGCCGGGCGTCCCGTACAGGATCTCCTTGATCGCCGTCTCGACGAAGGCGCGCTTCTCCTCCACCACGACGATCTCGGCCAGCCCGGCGGCGAACTCCCGCACGATCTGCGGCTCCACCGGGTGGATCACGCCGAGCTTGAGCACCCGGATGCCGTACCGGGCCAGCGCGGCCTCGTCCAGGCCGAGCGAACGCAGCGCCTGCCGGAGATCGAGGTACGGCTTGCCGGCCGCGACGATCCCGATCCGGTCGCCCGGTCCGCTCCGCTCGATCCGGTTGACGCCGCCGGCCCGGACGTACGCGGTCGCCAGCGGGAGGCGCGCGGTGTACAGGCTGCGCTCCAGTGCCGCCAGACTTGCGCCGAGCAGGTGCCCGCTGGGGCGGTGGCCGTACGGCCGGGCCGATCCGGCCGCCGGCACCGTTGGAGCGGCCCATTCGGAGCGGACGACGGCGGTGCCGGCCGCGTCCGCCACGTTGGTGACCACCTTCATCGCCGTCCACAGGCCACTGGCCCGCGACAGCTCGACGGCGTGCAGCCCGTGGTCGAGCACGTCCTGCGGGTCGGCCGGGTAGAAGACGGGCATCGCCAGGTCGGCGAGCGCGAGCTCGGAGGCGCACGGCACCGTGGAGGACTTGGCCACCGGGTCGTCGCCGACCAGCGCCACCGCCCCGCCTTGCGGGCTGGTGCCGACGAGGTTGGCGTGCCGGAGCGCGTCGGTCGCCCGGTCCAGGCCCGGCGACTTGCCGTACCAGAGGCCGACCACGCCGTCCGGACGCAGCTCGCCCGCCACGCCGGCGAGCTGACTGCCCATGATCGACGTCGCCGCCAGCTCCTCGTTCAGGCCGGGCCGGTGCACGACGTCGTGCTCGGCGAGCAGCGCCGACCGGCGGCCCAGCTCCAGGTCGAAGCCGGCCAGCGGCGACCCCTCGTACCCGGAGACGAACGCCGCGGTGCGCCGGCCCGCGCGCCGGTCGTGCCGGACCCGGTCGAACAGCACCCGCACCAGGGCCTGGATGCCCGTCAGGTAGACGGTGCCATCGGTGCGCAGGTAGCGGTCCTCCCGCGTGAAGCCGCCCGGCGCCGGCGAGGAGAGCACAGCGGACACGGAAACACCACCTGACCCTTGGAGAACGGAGAGTCGCCTGGCCATCCGGCGCAGATAGTGAAGCGTTCCGGGCGATAGGGTCAATATCCCGCATTTCTGACTGGGCCATCGGCCCAGCGAAGGGGCGCCGTCAGCCGACCGAGAAGGGCCATCGGTACAGCCGTGGACGACCTGGACTTCGCCCTCATCCGGCTCCTGCTGGAGGAGCCCCGCGCCGGCATGCGCGAGTACGCCCGGATCCTCGGGGTGGCCCGGGGCACGGTGCAGGCACGGCTGGCCCGGATGGAACGCGACGGGGTGATCGGGAGCCACGCGCCGCACATCCGCCCGGCCGGGCTCGGCTATCCGGTCCTGGCCTGGGTGAACCTCCAACTGGCCCAGGGACGGCTGGAGGAGGTCGCCCGATTGATCGAGCGCATCCCGGAGGCGCTGGAGGCGCACACCATCGCCGACGGCGAGGGTGACCTGATGTGCCGCGTCGTCGCCCGCGACAACGAGCACCTGGAAGAGGTCGTCCAGCAGTTCATCAGGCTGCCGGGTGTCGTGCGCACCCAGACCCGGATCGTGCTGCGTGAGCGCGTCGGCTACCGCCTGCTCCCCCTGGTGGCCCGCCAGGGGCGTCCCCGGCCGGAGCGGCCCGGCCGGCAGCCGGAGTGACCGTGCCAGGGGCCGGAGCGACCGTGCCAGGGTCGGCGAGCGGGTCGGCGGCCCAGCCCCGCCGCGCCGGGCCGCCGTACGCCCTTCGGTGACATCCCAGACGATCCGGACGCCCAGCCCCGCCGCGCCGGGCCGCCGTGCTCTGTCAGCAGCCGATCCGCGTGGAGTTGACGGCCACGTCGTCGAACCAGAGCGTGTCGGTCCCGCCGCCGTAGCTCTCCCAGCCCAGGCTCAGGTTCGTCGGGTTCGGATGCCAGCTGCCGCGGCTCAGCCACTGCCGATCGACGTCGGGCGTCGACGACGCTCGCGGAACCGCGGCGGCCACCGCCGCGGTCAGGGCCGTGGCGGCGAGCATCACGGTCACCGCGCCGGTGAACCGTCCGTGGCGTAGGGGCGGCCGACCCCGATCACTTGCTGATCCGGTCATTGGTGACTCCTTGCCGACGGTGCCGAGCACCAGGCTGGGAGTGCTCTCAACACCGCCGCAAGGCACTTGCAGCTCTTTCATCACACGCCGGTGCGCGGGCCGATTTCGACGGCCCCGTCGCGGACCCGCGGCACCCCCGCTCCCGGCACCGCGTTCGCACGGGCGGCGTGCGTCGGGCCCGCGGGACCACGCCCAGGTCAGCCGGCCGAAATGTATGCCTTGATTGTGGCAAAGCGCGACTTTTCACCTGCCAAGACCCGGTGAAATCTCATTTTTTCCGCTCATCCAGTTGATTTGGACGCAGTGACGATGTCGTCTTGGTATTAGGCGATTGCCAGCACATATGGCTAATCGCCCGGCATGACTGCTGCCCTTCATGCCAGTCAACCAGATGCAAAGAGGGATCTTCCATGAGAATTCCGAAGCGCATTGCGATCGCCCTGTCCGGACTGGCCTTCGCCGGGTCGACCGCGCTCACCCTGGGCGCCGCGCTTCCGGCGAGCGCCCAGACCGCCCCGACGGCCGCCAAGGCCACCTCGAGCCACGTCGTCACCCAGTGGGGCTGGGGCTGGGACGACGGCTGGGGCTGGGACGACGGCTGGGGCTGGGGCTGGGACGGCGGCTGGGGCTGGGGTGACTGGGACTGCGGCTGCTGACGGCCATCCCAGCTCACACCAGTGACAGCCCGGACCAGCGGTGACCGCACCGTACGAGCAAGCGGTCACCACCAGCCGCGGGGCTCCGGACCAGCGGTGACCGCACCGTACGGAGCCCCGGGATTATGGACCGTACGGCGCGTACGGAGCCCCGCCCACCATCCGGCCGCGGCGGCCGAGCGTGCGCGCTCGACGCGCAGGCCATCGACGCGCAGGCCATGACGAGCGCGTCGTCGAACGCCCCGGTCGACACCATGAGCCACGCTCACCCTCGATCGTCCGGCTCGACGGCTCCGGCGTTTCCACCACGGAGCGTTACCAGGTCGGGACCGGCGAGCACCCTCGATCAGCACGTCGGCAGGCTCATGAAGGACGAGGGCGGCGACCCGCCCACGGTCGCGAACCCGATCCCCGATCGACCGACCGGCCCCGGGGTACCGGCGCGGCAGGGCGGCAGCACGGCAGGGCAAGGCACCGCCGCGGATCGGCTGCCCGCTTCACCGCGACGCACCGGGCGAGGTCAGGGGACGAGGCGCAGGCCGCCGACCATGCCGGCGATGTAACGCTCGCGCTCGGGGACTTCGCCGAGCAGCATGTTCGTGAAGGCGTAGTGCAGGCACGCGCCGACGAGGAGGCGGGCGGCCGCGTCGCAGTCGGCGTCCGCCGGCACGCGGCCGAGGCGCCGCTCCTTCTCCAGGTACTCGGCCACGGCCCCGTGCGCGGCCTGCGGGCCCAGGTCGCGCGCCCGCAGCACCCGCCGCAGCCGCATCAGCTGGTCCGGGTCGGCGAGGACGGACACCTTCGAGGCGAGCACGTGACCGTAGAAGTCGATGGTCGCCCGGGCGGCGGCGGCCAGGGTGTCCCGCACCTCGCCCTGCCCTGCCCGCCCCGCCAGCCCTTTCATGGTGCGGGCGTAGACGGGCAGCCGGTCCTGTAGCAGCGCCAGGTAGACGGTCACCGCGCCGTTGCGGTCGGCCGGATCGGCGGGCATCGCGACGCCGTGCACGGGTTGGCCGTTGTACGGCGGCCCGTGCAGGATCTCGGCGGCCGCGTCGACGATCCGACGCCGCACCGCCTCGCCGTGCCCACCCCGAGCGGCGGACGGGCCGGCCGGATCATCCGAATTCATGATCCATCAAGGATCCTCGTCCGCGCGCGCCGTCGTCAACGGAAACGCGGGAAGCCACGCCGGCCGATCGGCGACCGCTCCGGACAAGTCCGATACAGCGGTCTGTAAAGGGTCGGACGTTACCCACAGTTCCGGCGACAACTCCCAGTAATGGGAATGATTCAATCATGAATCGGCATGCACCTCCAGGTGCGCACAGCAGCCCGGTGACGCCCACATAGTCGCTGCCGGTGAGCGTACGGCCACAACGGCTTGTGATCCACCAGGCCGGCCACGGCGACCCGGCCGCCCACGGCGGAACGGGCCGTTGCCGGACTCGGTGAGGTCGACGGCCGTCTTTTCCGTCGGGACGCAGGACCAGAGCCATGGGGCGGCCGGTCGCCTCGATGCCGACGCCGACCGGCGTGACGCGCCGTCGGGGGGTGAGGACCGGCTGCCGGTCCCTCACCCCCCGACGAGGTGGCCGGAGAGTGCCGCCACCGGCCGGAAGGTGAAGAGGATCGGAACGGGGTCACGGATCGCGCGCTGCCAAAACCGTATTTTGGGCGCGATCATCGCTTTGCCAGTCGTTTAGAGGAAGTTGGCCAGAAAGTGCCACTTCTCTTGCCGGGAGAAGTGCCGGAGGCCATCTGTGCGGAACAATCAAAAGTAGTGGACGCACGAACTTTCGGGGTCGAGGAGGAGTTCCTCCTCGTCGACCCGGCCAGCGGGGCACCCCGCGCGGTCGCCGACGCCGTACTCCGGTGCTCGCCCCGCGGCGGGGACTCAGGGCTGCTCCAGTACGAATTCCAGCAGCACCAGCTCGAGACCGGCACGCCCCCGTGTGCGTCCTTCACCGAGCTGGCCGAGCAGATCCGCCTCATGCGGCGGGCGGCGGCCACCGCCGCGCGGCCGCACGGCGCCGCCATCGCGGCGCTGGCGACGTGCCCGGTGCCCGTCCATCCGGCCATCACCGGCACCGACCGGTACGCCCGCATGGTCGAGGAGTACTCCCTCCTCGCGCACGAACAACTCACGTGCGGCTGTCACGTGCACGTGTCGATCAGCTCCCCCGAAGAGGGCGTCGCCGTGCTCGACCGCATCCGGCCCTGGCTTCCGGTGCTCCTCGCCCTCAGCGCCAACTCCCCGTTCTGGCAGGGCGCCGACAGCGGTTACGCCAGCTACCGGCGCCAAGTGCTGGGCCGCTGGCCGTCGGCCGGCCCCAACGACGCGTTCGGTTCGGCCGCCGGCTACCGGGCCGCCGTCGACGACATGCTGCGCACCGGCGCGATCCTGGACGAGGGCATGATCTACTTCGACGCCCGCCTGTCCAACCACTGCCCCACGGTCGAGATCCGCATCGCCGACGTGTGCCTGCTCGCCGACGACGCCGTGCTGATCGCCATGCTGGTCGGCGCGCTCGTCGAGACCGCCGCGCGGGCCTGGCGGGCGGGCGAGCCGCCGCTTCCGGTACGCACCGAGCGGCTGCGGCTGGCCACCTGGCGGGCCGCCCGTTCCGGCCTGCACGACGACCTGGTCCATCCGCTGACCGGCCGGCCGGCGCCCGCCGACGCCGTCGTCGGCGCCCTGATCGAGCACACCGCCGAGGTGCTGTGCGAGACCGGCGACCTGGGCCTGGTCGAGGCCTTCGTGCTCGACGTGTTCAAGCGTGGCAACGGCGCCGACCTGCAACGCGATCTGCTCGCCGAGACCGGCGACCTGTCCGCCGTCGTCATGCACGCGATCGCCCGCACTCTGGAGTCCTGACCCGCCGCGCGGCCGCCACGTTTACCGATTCGGCAGGCGCCGCCGAAACGCCCATTGCCGCGCGCCAATTCCGCTTCTATGGTATGAGACACCGCACGGTTTCCTCTTCCCCGCATCCGTCGAATTAGCAGTCGAAGCGCTTCGACGCTAATTCGACAAAAACATGAAAGGTGAGTCATGAAAGCGGTCCGGATTTCGGTTCCCGCGTTCATCGTCGCGGTCGTCCTCGCCCTCACGATGGGTACGGCTCGTTCGTCCGCAACGGCAACACCTCTTCCGGAAGCGTCGACATCCGCGCGGTGCTCAACTGGATTCGCAGCGCCGGCTGGTTCGGCAATATCACGGTCGGCAACGTGCAGTTCGGCTACGAGATAACGTCCTCCAGCGGCGGGCTGAACTTCACGACCAACGGTTACTCGGTCTCCTTCGCCTGACACCGCCGGGGCGGGTCCCGCCGGGGACCCGCCCCGGCGGTCATGCCGATCTTCAACAGTCCCGGTACAGATATCTTGTCTTCATGACCCGCCCCGGCGGTCATGCCGATGCTCACCACGGGCGTGCCCCGGCGTTTCCCGGCGCAGTGCGCAGCGCCGGCATGGCCGCCGGGAACGGCCGCCTGCATGGCCGCCCTGCATGGCCGCCGGGCGGGCCGCCTGTTTTGGTGGTCGCCATCCGAGCAAAGCACCGCACATGCGGACGGAACCGGTGACCGATGAAGATCAGGGGCCGGTGCGGCGGCGCTGGCAGGCGCTGGCCATCTGCCTGGTCGCAGCGTTCATGACCCTGCTCGACGTCAGCATCGTCAACGTGGCGCTGCCGTCCATCCGGACGGGCCTGCACGCCTCCACCGACGGGCTGCAGTGGATCCTCAGCGGCTATGCCCTGATGTTCGGCCTGGTCCTGGTCGGGGCGGGCCGGCTCGGCGACGCGCGCAGCAGGCGCGCGGTGTTCATGGCGGGCCTGGCCCTGTTCACCGTGGCCAGCGCGGCCGCGGGCGTCGCGCCGGGCATCGGCTGGCTGATCGTCGCGCGGCTCGTGCAGGGCATGGCCGGCGGGCTGCTCAACCCGCAGATCGCCGGGCTGATCCAGATCATGTTCCGCGGGCACGAGCGCGGCCGCGCCTTCGGCAGCCTCGGCGCGACGATCGGAATCGCCACAGCGGCCGGCCCGATCCTCGGCGGCGCGCTGATCGCGCTCGCCGGCTCCCAGGATGGCTGGCGCTGGGTGTTCTACGTCAACGTGCCGGTCGGCCTGGTCGCGCTGCCACTGGCGTGGCGGTTGCTGCCGCCGCCGGTCGGCGGCCGCACGCGGGAGAGCCTGGACCCGGTCGGCGTGGTTCTCCTCGGCGTCGGGGTCGTGGCGCTGCTGCTGCCGTTCGTGCAGGAGCAGCAGTGGCACGGCCGGCTCAAGTGGCTGCTGGTGCCGACCGCCGCCGTCATCCTGGCGATCTTCCTGATGTGGGAGCGCCGCCACCCCGACCCGATGATCGACCTCGGCCTGTTCCGCATGCGCTCGTACGCGCTGGGCTCGACGATCGCGCTGCTGTACTTCGCCGGGTTCACGGCGATCTTCTTCATCTTCACCCTCTACCTGCAGAACGGCCTGGGGTACAGCGCGCTCATGGCCGGGCTGTCGATCATGCCGTTCGCGGTCGGGTCCGGCGCCGCGGCGGCGGTCGGCGGCCGGATCGTGAGCCGCTTCGGCCGCCCGCTGGTCGCGGCCGGGCTGGGCGCCGTGGTGGTCGGTCTGGCCGCCACGTTCGTCGCGGTGCTGTTCGACCCGGGCCGGGGCGTCGCGCTGGCCACGGCCGCGCCCCTGCTGCTGAGCGGACTCGGCAGCGGCCTGGTGATCGCGCCGAACCAGACGATCACCCTGTCGGAGGTGCCTCCGGCGGGGGGCGGCACCGCAGCCGGCGTCCTCCAGACCGGCCAGCGGATCGGCACCGCGGTCGGCATCGCGGCGGTCGGTGCGGTCTTCTTCGCCACCGTCGCCGATACCCGCGGCGACTGGGCGCGGGCGTTCCGGGACGGCATCGTCGTGGTGATCGCCTGCGTGGTCGCCGCGCTGGCCGCCGCCCTCGCCGACCTGTACGCGGGGCGCCGCGCGCACGGGGATTAGCTGCGGAACAACCGGGTAGTGCTGCGCACATGCGGATCACGGTGCGGGTGAACGGTGCCGAACACGCGCTCGACGTCGACACCCGGGTCTCGCTGCTCGACCTGCTGCGCGAGCGGCTCGGCCTGACCGGCACGAAGAAGGGCTGCGACCACGGCCAGTGCGGTGCCTGCACGGTGCTGATCGACGGCGTGCGCGCGAACGCCTGCCTTGCCCTGGCGGTCGCGCACGACGGGGCGTCGATCACGACCGTCGAGGGCCTGGCCCGCGGTTCGGAGCTGCACCCGCTGCAGGCCGCGTTCATCGAGCGGGACGCCTTCCAGTGCGGGTACTGCACGCCGGGTCAGCTCTGCTCGGCGGTCGGCATGCTGGCCGAGGGCGGCCCCAGCGCGGTGACCAAGGACCTGACGGTGGATCCGCCGCTGACGGCGGAGGAGATCCGCGAGCGTATGAGCGGCAACCTGTGCCGGTGCGGCGCGTACGTGAACATCGTCGCGGCGATCCAGGACGTCGTCTCCGGCGCGGACGCACCACGGGGACGCGCATGAGGCCGTTCGGCTACGTGCGGGCCACGGACGCCGGGGACGCCGTCGCCCGGTTCCGGCCCGGCACCATGTATCTGGGCGGCGGCACGAACCTGGTCGACCTGATGCGGCTCGGCGTGACCCGGCCGGACCGGCTCGTCGACGTCAGCCGCCTCCCGTACGACACGATCGAGGCGCGCGACGGCGGACTGGCGATCGGCGGGACCGTGCGCAACACGGCGCTGGCCGCGCATCCGCTCGTGCGCGAACGGTACCCGATGCTGGCCCGCGCGGTGCTGACCGGCGCGTCCGGGCAGGTCCGCAACATGGCCACGGTCGCCGGGAACCTGCTCCAGCGCACCCGCTGCCCGTACTTCCAGGATGTCGCGAAGCCGTGCAACAAGCGCCGGCCCGGCTCCGGCTGCCCGGCGATCGAGGGCGACAACGACAACCTGGCGATCTTCGGGCATTCGCCGTCGTGCGTGGCCACGCACCCGTCCGACATGGCGGTGGCGCTGGCCGCGCTGAACGCGCGGGTGCACGTCACCGGCCCGGGCGGCGCCCGCGTCATCCCCATGCCGGGCCTGCACCGGTTGCCCGGCGACGAGCCGGACCGCGACACGGTGCTGGAGCCCGGCGACCTGATCACCGGGGTGGAGCTGCCGCCCCCGCCGCCGGGCCGGTCGCGCTACCGGAAGGTGCGCGAGCGGGCGTCGTTCGCCTTCGCCCTCGTGTCGGTCGCCGCCGTGCTCGACGTCGGCGGCGACGGCGTGGTCCGCGACTGCCGGATCGCGCTCGGCGGGGTGGCGCACGCGCCCTGGCGGGCCGAGCGCGCCGAGCGCGCGCTGCGCGGCGCGCCGGCGCGGGAGGAGGAGTTCGCCCGCGCGGCCGAGGCGGAGCTGGAGCCGGCGCGGCCGCTGCGGCACAACGGGTTCAAGGTGCCGCTGACCCGGAATCTGCTGGTACGAACACTCGGGGAGCTGACGCCGTGAAACGCGTCGACGGCGTCGACAAGGTCACCGGGCGCGCCCGGTACGCCTACGAGCACGTGGTGGGCGGCGTCGCGTACGCCCATCCGGTGCAGGCGTCGATCGCGCGCGGCCGGATCCGCGCGATCGACGCGAGCGCGGCCCGTGCCACGCCCGGGGTGCTCGCGGTGCTGTCCAGCGACGCCCCGCCCCGCCTCGACGCCGGTGACGCACCCGAACTGGCGCTGCTGAGCTCCCGCGAGATCGCCTACCGGGGGCAGATCGTGGCGATCGTCGTGGCCGAGACGCTGGAGACCGCGCGCGCCGCCGCCGACGCCGTGCGGGTCGAGTACGAGGTCGAGGAGCACGACGTGCGGCTGCGCGGCGACCATCCCGGGCTGTACCGGCCGGAGAAGGTCAACCCGTCGTACCCGGCCGACACCGAGCAGGGCGACGTCGCGGCCGGGCTGTCCCGCGCGGCGGTCACGGTCGACGCCACGTACACGACGCCGCCACTGCACAACAACCCGCTGGAGCCGCACGCCGCGATCGCCGTCTGGGAGCCGGACGGCTCACTGACGATCTACGACTCGACGCAGGGCTCCTCGGCCGACCGGGACACGATCGCGGACGTGCTCGGGCTGCCGGCCGAGCGGGTACGGGTGATCTCGCCGCACGTCGGCGGCGGGTTCGGGTCCAAGGGCGACACGCGGCCGCCGCCCATCATCGCGGCGATCGCGGCGCGCGCCGTGGGCCGTCCGGTGAAGGCCGCGGTGACGCGGCAGCAGATGTTCGACGTCACCGGCTACCGGACGCCGACGATCCAGCGGCTGCGGCTCGGCGCCGACGCCGACGGGCGCCTCACCGCGGTCGCGCACGACGTCGTCGAGCAGACCTCGACGCTGTCGGAGTTCGCCGAGCAGACCGCCACGCCCACCCGCGTCATGTACGCGACGCCGGCGCTGCGCACGACGCACCGGCTGGTGCGGCTGGACGTGCCGACGCCCTCGTGGATGCGCGCGCCCGGCGAATGCCCCGGCATGTACGCGCTGGAGTCGGCGATGGACGAGCTGGCGTATGCGGCCGGCATCGACCCGATCGAGCTGCGGATCCGCAACGAGCCGGCGGCCGAGCCGGACAGCGGCCTGCCGTTCAGCTCCCGCAACCTGGTCGCCTGCCTGCGCGAGGGCGCCCGCCGCTTCGGCTGGGACGCGCGCGACCCCGCGCCCGGCGTGCGCCGGGAGGGCCGGTGGCTGGTCGGCACGGGCGTGGCGGCATCGACGTACCCGGCGCTGCGCAGCCCGGCGCGGGCGACCGCGCGGGCGGAGAACGGCGACGTCGTGGTGGAGATCGCCGCGACTGACATCGGCACCGGCGCCCGTACCGCGCTGGCCCGGATCGCGGCGGACGCGCTGGGCGTGCCGCCGGAGCGGGTGCGGATGCGGATCGGCGACAGCGCCCTGCCGAAGGCGCCGGTCGCCGGCGGCTCGATGGGCACCGCGTCGTGGGGGTCGGCGGTGGTCAAGGCGTGCCATGAACTGCTGAAGAACGGCCGGGAGGGCACCGCCGACACCACCGAGGACGTCGCGGCCGAAAGCCGGTTCGCCCGGCACGCGTTCGGCGCGCAGTTCGCGGAGGTGCGGGTGGACGCCGACACGGGCGAGGTACGGGTGCCGCGGCTGCTCGGCGTGTTCGCCGCCGGGCGGATCGTGGACCCGACCCTGGCGCGGTCGCAGTTCATCGGCGGGATGACGATGGGCCTGGGCATGACGCTGATGGAGGAGACCGTCGTCGACGAGGAGTTCGGCGGCTTCCTCAACCGCGACCTCGCCCAGTACCACGTCGCGGCCTGCGCCGACGTCCTCGACGTCGACGCGGTGTGGATCGAGGAGGACGACCCGCACCTCAACCCGATGGGCGCCAAGGGCATCGGCGAGATCGGCATCGTGGGCACCGCCGCCGCGATCGCCAACGCCGTCCACCACGCCACCGGACGCCGCGTCCGCGACCTGCCGATCACCCCCGCCAAGCTCATCGCCTGAACACCCGCCCGACGGCCGCGTTCGCGCGCAGCATCGAAGAGCCCCGGCCTGATGGCTCGGGGGCTGCTCCGGCACGCCGATCAGCTACCGACGACGGCCACCTCGACGCATTCGCGCGCCCCGGTCATCCGCCCGGGACTCTCTCACATGCAGGACTGATTCCGGTCAGCACGTACCTCGGCGACCTCGACGCACTGGCCCGACTGGCCGCTGTGGCTCGACTTCCTCCAGGCGGCGCTGCTCACGGTCTTGGGCATTGATACACGTTCTCTCGGGTAGACGATCATGATCGTGCCATTTCAGCGATCAGCGCGATCGTATCCGCCGGGCTGTCCGCGCCGCCGAGCAGATGCTGAAACGCCACGTGGTGGTCGGCGACCTCCTCTGTCTCCTCCAGCCACAGGCCGCCGGCCGCGTTCTCGACGTAGACCACATCCGGGTCCTCCGGTTCAGGAAACTGGAGGATGACGAATCCGTTCGTCATGCTGGCGTGCGCGCCTCGGGCGTACGGCACCACCTGGAGTGTGACGCGCGGGTGTTCCTCGGCGACCTGGAGCAGGTGCTGCAACTGCGTGCGCATCACCTGGCGGCCGCCGACCTGCCGGTGCAGGACTGCCTCATCCATCACCGCGACGAGCCGGAGCGGCGGGGCCTGCCGCAGCGCCTCCTGCCGCTTCATCCGTACCTCGACGCGCTTGTCAACGCTGGCCGCATCCAGCTCGGCCGGGCCGGCCTGGATCATCGCGCGGGCGTAGTCCTCGGTTTGGAGCAGACCTGGAATCATACCCAGCTCGAAGTTCAGCATCGTGGCCGCCTCGGCTTCCAGGCCGACGTAGTTCTCGTACGGGTGCGGCAGGACGTCGCCGTATGGGTCCCACCAGCCTTTCAGGCGGCCATCCCGGGCGAGCTGTTCGAGGTAGGCGCGTTCGCGCTGGTCGGTCACACCGTAGACATCGCACAGGTCGCGGACGTCGCGAGGGTTCGGCCGCTTGCCACGGTTGGTCTCGATCCAGGTGATCTTCGACGGTGTCCACTCGATGGCTCGAGCCGCCTCGGCGACGGTCATGCCAGCCTGCTCGCGAAGCTGCCGCAGGTGTGCAGCGAGCCGGCGGCGTCGCAGGGTCGGGCTGATGCGCTCAGCGACCACGTGACCTCCCTCGGTGTCATCCGTGGGCATCGTAGGGCAGGCGTCGCCTGCGGCAAGGGAGACGGACATCTCAGGATCAATCGCTAGCGTTCTGATTCTAAGCTTGAGATTTCGTTCCCTAGCGCACATTATTCGATCCACATCTGGTCCAGCCGAGCCATCTGAACTGGCACTACTACGGGGAGTTGATCACCCGTGACAGAATTTCCGGCGGCCGTGATCGCGCCGTCCGTCCCGAAGTCGTCGTTCCTCGCCCTGCGCGACCGGTCCGACTCCATTCGCCGCGTCCGTACGTTCGTCGGCGCGGCGGTGTTCGGCCTCCCGTACGCGGTCGACGAGATCGAGCTGGTCGCCGTCGAGCTGGTGACCAACGCGATCCGCGCGGTCCGCACGCTCGGCCCGCTGCCGTACGACGTGTGGCCGATCGGCTTAGAGATCACCGCGACGGCCCGGTTCGCGCACCTGATCGTCACGGACATCGACCACCGGCCGATCGGCGGCGTGAACGAGGGCGGCCGGCTCTCCGAGTCCGGGCGTGGCCTCGGCATCGTCGACTGGTACGCCACCGCACGCTGGGTCGTCTACGAAGAGCGCCGCAAGGCGGTGCACGTCGTCATCGCCGCCCCGGGCGTCACGCCCACCCCGGTCGAGCTGGACGCGCTGAGGGCGACGGCCGCGACCGGACCGGCATCCTCGCTCACCGGCTACGGCGACGGGGTGACGGCGCGGAGGTGACCCGAATGCGGCAGGGGCCGGCTGCGGTGTCATCATGAGCTGGGGAGCACCATGAGCCTGCCTGAACGTGAACGACTGGCGCTCAGCGCCATCGAAGAGCGCCTGCGCCGCGACGATCCGCAGTTCGCCGCGGTCATGGCGGCGCTGTCCGCCGCGCTGCCGCCCCGGTCCTGGGCCGACCGGCCCCCGCTCCGTTCCCGCTGGAAGGGGGTCGTGGCGCTGCTCGCCACGCTGGTGACCGCCTGCGCGCTGGCCGTGACGGCCCCGCACGGCTCGGCCGCCTGCACCGGCCGGCGCGCGAGCACCCCGACGGCGACGGTGCGGGACCCCGAGCAGGTGCCCGTCGCCTCACGGCAGGAGGTCTACGAGGCCGAGCACGCGCGCGGCTGCTGAGCCGCGACCGGACGCACGGCCGCAGCGCGCGGCCGGCATACCGGCCGGGCGCGAACCGACATGCGAAGGGGGGAGGTGGCGCCGCCCAGCCATCGGGGCGGCGGCGCCGCGACGCCGATGTCAGAACGCGATCTTCCGTCCCGGGGACAGCCCGAGAAGCCCGAGGACGTCACCTACCGCGATCCGCTGCCCGACGCGGAGCCGGGCATCGAGGACCCGGAGGCCGACTTCGTCGAGCAGCGGCTCGGCGAGAGCGACGACGAGGCCGAGGAGCCGCCGGCCGACGAGCCGGTGCCCCTGGAGGCCCCGGAGGCCGACGTCATGGAGCAGCGGCGGACGACCCCCGGCCTGGACGAGAACGGGGACCGGAGCGACGAGCACAGGTGACCCTGGCGCTCCACCGCCGGGCCGCGTCCACGCGTCGCATGTGCCTGATCGTTCGCCGCATGGCGGAGCCCGCTGTGCTTCCCCCGAACCTCCCCCGCCCGGAACGGCGTTGGTGGCCCGGAGCGAGGTAAGCAACCTGTAGCCGTACGGCCAGGAGAGGGCTTTCGTCCCTACGTTCGTGCGGCCTCGCCATGCACGGGCGGAGGCCCGTACGGGGCCGGTCACGGTTGGCGCCGGGCGGGCCGGGAAGTAACGCGGCAGACGACGACGATCCCGGCCGAAGGAGCGACGGTGACCGACCGCGTCGAACCACCGGCCCCGGCCCGCCTGCCGCTGCGGCTCGTTCCCCGGCGGCGCTGGGCGGCACAGGCCGACACGGCCGGGCAGGCCGACCCGGCGATCATCGCGGCTGCGCTGAAACGCGCGCAGGCGCGGCCGTCCGGGAACTGGTACGCGGTGGCCGCCTCCGCCGACGTGCGGGCCGGCCGCCCGTACGGGTTCCGCGTGCTCGGCCGCGAGCTGGTCGCCTGGCGGGACCGGTCCGGCGCGATCGTGGCCGGCCCGGGCGCCTGCCCGCACCTGGGCGCCCCGCTCGCCGAAGGCGCGGTGGTCTGCGGGCGCCTGGTGTGCCGCTGGCACGGCCTGCGGCTGCCGCCGGAGGGTACCTCCGGGTGGCGGCCGGTGCCCTGCCACGACGACGGCGTGCTCTTCTGGGTGCGCCTCGACCACGCCGCGGACGAGCCGCCGCTGCCCCGGCCGATACTGCCCGACCGGCCGCCCGCCGCGGGCAGCGTCGCCGCGGTGGCCCGCCTCGCCGGCGTGTGCGAGCCGGCCGACGTGGTCGCCAACCGGCTCGATCCGTGGCACGGCGCCTGGTTCCACCCGTACGCCTTCACCCGGCTGCGCGTCCTGCACGCCCCGGAGGCCGACGCCGGCGAGGCCGACGACCGGTTCCTCGTCGAGGTCACCTATCGCGTGGGTCCCCGGCTCGGCGTGCCGGTGATCGCCGAGTTCACCTGCCCGGACCCGCGCACGGTCGTCATGCGCATCGTCGCGGGCGAGGGTGCCGGCAGCGTCGTCGAGACGCACGCCACGCCGCTGGGCCGGGGCCGGGACGGCCGGCCGCGGACGGCCGTGGTCGAGGCGACCGTCGCCTCGTCGGACCGGCCCGGGTTCGCGGTGGCGCGGTGGGCGGCGCCCCTGCTGCGCCCGATGATTCGGCGGGCGGCGACCCGCCTGTGGCGCGACGACCTCGCCTACGCCGAGCGCCGCTACGCGCTGCGTACCGCCTCCCGCTGACCACCGGCCGCCGCGTGGCCGGGCGCCCCGGAACGACGCATCGGCTCGCGCCGCACGTCCGGAGCGGCGCCGCGCCGCCCGCGGCCTCCGCCGCGACCGCTTCACGGCCGCCGCCCCGCCCGCGGCAGTCACACCGTCCGCGGCAGTCACACCGTCCGCGGCAAGCCATTCGATCACGGCCGGGCGCGCCGCCGACCCGGCATGCCGGCCGCCCGCCGCCCGCCGTCGGCCAGGGCGGCGAGGGCGCGCAGGAGCGCGAGGCGGCCGCGCGGCGGCACGGTCGTCAGCGGGTGCCCGGACAGGCCCCAGCGGGCCAGCAGCAGGTTCGCCGCGTGCCAGCCGGTCGCCGCCGCCCGCTCCATCAGCGCCACGGGCAGGTCGATCCGCACGCCGTCGCCGGCCAGCACCAGGCCGGGCAGCGGCCCGGCCACCGGCGGCCTCCGGAAGTAGGTGCCGGGCGCGAACAGCGGGCAGTCGCGCCGCCACTCCAGCAGGTCGCCGACCGTTCGGGCGGCGGCGGTCTCGGGATAGACCTCGTGCAGGCGGGCGAGCAGCGCGCCCGCGGTGCGGTCGCGGTCGCCGGTCACGGCGTAGGCGTGCAGCTCGACCACGGACCCGCCGGTGGCGCGCGCCCAGGCCGCGGCCTCCTCGTCGTAACGCTCCAGCACGCTCACGTTGTCCAGCGGCGGCAGCCCGCCCGTCGCGAGGAACGCGGGCCGGTCCGCGGCGACGGGGCGGTCCAGCCAGAGCCGGCGCACGAGGAACGGCGGCGCGGTCTCCAGCGCGGCGATCTGCGCCCGCCACGCCGCGTCGCCGAGCCCGGGCGAGTCCGCGACCAGCGTCCGCAGGCCGGGCACGTCGAGGGCGAGCACGACCGCGTCGGCCCGGACCGTACGCCCGCCCGCCTCGACCGCGAACCCGTCGCCGTCCGGCCGTACGCCGCCGACCGCGACGCCGGTCCGCACCGCCGCGCCCAGCCGCTCCAGGCGGTCGCCCACCGGGTGCCACACCTCCGGCAGCGGCCGGCGCGGCACGTCGAACAGCAGCCCCTCGGACGACCCCAGGAAGTACAGGTGGAACATCACCGCCAGCTCCGCGGCGGACAGCCGGCCGGGCGGGGCGAAGAAGCTGCGGGAGAACACCTCGAACGCCAGGTGCCGCGCCGCCTCGGGGAAGCGCAGGCAGGCCAGGAACTCCTCGGCGTGCAGGTGGTCGAGCCGCTCGTACGTGCGGGGCACGGCCACGTCCATGAGCGGCAGCGCGGCGCGGGCGTCCAGCCGAAGCAGGTCCCGCGCGGTGAACGTCGGGCTGCGCAGCGCGAATGCCAGCGCGTTCCACGGTGGCGTGCGCGGCAGCCCGCGGAACGTGTCGGTGCGGCCGTGCGCGTCGACGAGCGGGTAGTCCGGCAGCGGCACCAGGCCGCCGAGGTCCGGGTCGGTACGGCGCAGCAGCGACCGCAGGTTGTAGTACTGGCGGAAGAAGGCGTGGAAGCCCCGGCTCATGCCGACCGCGGTGCCGTCGGGCAGCGCCGCGTCCCAGCCGCCGGCCCGCCCGCCCAGGTACGGCGCGCGCTCGTAGAGCTCGACCGCGACGCCGCGCTCGGCCAGTGCGGTCGCGGCGGTCAGCCCGGCGATGCCGCCGCCGGCGACGACGGCGCGCGGGCGGCGGCCGAGCGCACCGGCGTCCGGCAGCCCGCGCGGCGCCGGGCGGGTCACCCGCCGCCGGTCGCGGCCGGCCGCTCCCCCACCAAACGTCCCGGCCTCCCGGCTCACGGTCTCTCCCCGATCAGGGGTTCGCGGCTCGTCTCGGCTCCGGCCGCACCCGCGGCGCGCGCCGCACGATCCACGGCACCCACCGCCGGGGACCACCGGCTCACGGATCCGCCCCCGCCGGCCGCGGTGTCGTTCCGGCCCCTGCACGGGTGCGCCGCCGGCCGCGATGCGCTTCAGGCGGGCGGCGGGCGCGGAAAGCGTGGACGATGCCGCGCTGCCAGCCCGGCATGCGGGCGATCGCGACGTCCGCGTACCCGGCGCGGCGCAGCCGCCCGGCGAACTCCTCCGGCGTGTCGAACTCCAGCGCGCTGCGCCACAGGTAGCGATACAGGCCGGCGTCGCCGGTGGCCAGCCGCCCGGCCGGGATGATGACGCCCCAGCAGACCGCGTGCCACACCAGACGCGGCAGCGGCGCGTCCCGCAGCGTGTAGTCGTGCACGACGAGCATGCCGCCGGGCCGCAGCAGGCCGCGCAGCGCGCGCAGCGCCGCGTCCGGGTCGGGCAGGTTCCGGAGCAGGTACGCGGCGAAGACGCCGTCGAACGGGCCCTCGACGCCGGCGGCGGCCAGGTCCTCGATTCGGCTCTCGGCGAACCTCACGCCGGGCGGCCACCGCTTGGCGCGGGCACGGGCGAGCATGCCGGCCGAGGCGTCCACGCCGACGATTTCCGCCCGCGGCGCGGCGGCGAGCAGCGCCGCCGTCGAGGCACCCGTGCCGCAACCGGCGTCCAGCAGGCGCGCGCCCGCGCCGCCGCCGGGCGCGGCCAGCGCGCGGGCGGCCCGCCGCAGGCCGGCGTGGTAGCCGGGGTTGGCGCCGACGAGCCGGTCGTAGGCGACGGCGCCCCGGTCGAACGCGGCGGGCACCTGCCGGCGGTGCAGCCGCGCCGCGCCGGTCACGCCGCCTCCTCCGGCGCCGCGCGCAGCCACAGCAGCAGCGTCACGGTGACCAGCGCGAAGCCGAACAGGTAGTCCTCCACGGGGATATCGAGCGGGAACCGCAGGCCGCTGATCTGCCGCGGGTCGTAGACCACGACCGGGTCCGGCAGCCACGTCAGCGCGCCGTCGACCGCGACCTGGAACGCGAACACGATCGCCATCGTGATCCAGTACGCGGCCTGCCGGAACAGCCCGGTGCGCAGCCGGCACAGCTCCAGCGCGACCACCGCGGGCACGGATGCCGCGGCCGGGACCGTGTAGCCCAGGCCGGTCACCGGGCGGCCCGCCGTACCCGTGCGTCCGGCCGGTCGCCGGGCCGCACGACCGGCAGCAGGCGGCGTACGGCCTCGAAGGTCAGCACCGCGCACACCGGCACGACGAGGAAGAACAGCGCCTCCTCCAGCGGCACCGACAGCGGAAGGGTGATCCCGACGAGGTGGCGCGGGTCGTACCGCCAGACGCCGCCGGCGATCGCCGCGACGTCCCAGGCGAGGAAGGCGGCGGCCGCCGGGAGCACCGCGCGGGCCAGCCGGCCGGGCCGCCGGTACACCCGCGTTCCGGACAATTCCAGCGGCAGCGTGACCGCCAGGCACCCGGCGAGCAGCAGCAGGTACCGCAGATGGTCCATCTCACTCCTTCCCTTTCGGGGCGCCGTACGCGGCGAGGGGATCGTGCCGGTCCGCGGCGCGCCCGTTCGCCGAATGCCGGGCACGGGCCCACAGCGCCTGGGAGAGCGCCGCGCCGGCCAGCGCGAACCGCCGGCCGCCGCCGACGGTGACCCGTCCGGCGAACACGTTGTGGCCGCGCGCCTCGATCGCGTCGAGGATGCGGGCGTACAGGGTGTAGGCGGTGGCCACGCACGGCCGGGACACCGGCTGCAGCAGCGCGATCCCCGGGTGCGCCGCGCGGTACTCCTCCCGGGTGCGGGCGACCTGGTCGGCCAGGGCCCGGCGCGTCCGCTCGTCGGCGCGCCCGTTGCGGCGGCACCAGGCGAGCACGTCGCGGTCGACGCCGTACGCGGCGAGCTCGTCGGCGGGAAGGTACACCCGGCCGCGATCGAGGTCCTCGGCCACGTCCCGCAGGAAGTTGGTGAGCTGGAACGCCCGGCCGAGCGCGGCGGCGTACGGCGCGGCCTCGGCCGGGTCGCCCACGGTGCCGAGCACCGGCAGCATCTGCAACCCGATGACCTCGGCCGAGCCGTACATGTACGCGTCGAGCTCGGCGCGGGTCGGGTAGCCGGTGACGGTCAGGTCCATCCGCATCGACCGCAGGAACGCCGCGAACAGGGAACGGCCGATGCCGAACCGGCCGGCGGTGTGCACGACGGCGGCCAGCACCGGGTGGTCGCTGCGCCCGGCCGACAGCCCGTCGTCGAGCGCCTCCGCCACGCGGTCGAGCCGGGCCGCGATCCGCACCGGGTCACCGCCCCGGCCCGGCTCGTCGACGATGTCGTCCACGTACCGGGCGAACCCGTACAGGGCGTGCACGGCCGGCCGGACGGCGGGCTGCAGCAGCCGCGTGGCGAGGAAGTATGTGCGGCCGTGCCGGGCGTTGAGCAGACGGCAGCGGGTGTAGGCGGCGCGCAGCGCGGGATCGGTGATCCCGGCCGCGTCCAGCTCCCGGCGCGTCACGTTCCCTCACCCGTCGATCCGGTCGCGGCGGGCCGGGTCCGGCTTCCCCGTGCGGCGCGGGACGGCGCGCCGCCGCCGACCGCCGCGGCCGATCCGCTCCGCACCGGCGCGAGGTCCAGGACCCGGGCGGGGGGACGGGCGGGGACACCGGTGACACGGTCGGCGGCGAGCCGTCCGGACAGCAGCGCGGTGGGGATGCCGACGCCGGGCACCGTGCCGCACCCGGCGAGCACGACGTTGTCGGCGCTGCGCGGCAGGTTGGCCGGGCGGAACGGCCCGGTCTGCGCCATGGTGTGCGCGAGGCTGAACGGCGTGCCGGCGATGAGGCCCTCGCGCCACCAGTCCGCCGGGGTGAGCAGGTGCAACGTCTCCACGTCGCCGGGCAGGCCGCCGAGCCGGTCGGCGAGCACGCCGGCCAGCTCCCGCGCGTACGCTGCGCCCGTGCGGTCCCAGTCGATGGGGGCCTTGGCGAGGTTCGGGACGGGCGCGAGCAGCGACAGGAGCTGGCGTCCGGGCGGCGCGAGGCCCGGGTCGGTCGCGGTGGGCCGGGTGAGCAGCAGGGACGGGTCGCGCATGAGGCGGCCGTCGCGGACCAGGTCGGCGAACACGCCGTCCCACGCGCCGCCGAACAGCAGGGTATGGTGAGCGGTCCGCGACCAGTCGCCGCCGGCGCCGAAATGGACCACGACCGCCGACGGGGCGGGCCGCAGCGGCCAGGGCCGCCGGGGCGCCCGGCCGAGCAGCCGGTAGGAGGTGCCGAGCTCGCAGCTCAGCACGACCGCGTCGCAGGCGACCCTGTCCCCGTCGGCGGTGCGCACGGCGGTGACGCGCCGACCGCGCCGCTCCAGCGACACGGCGGACGTCCCGTACCGGAACGCGACGCCGGCGCGGGCGGCGGCGTCCGCCAGGGCGTCCGGCAGCGCCCGCATCCCGCCGCGCGGGAAGTACGCGCCGCCGACCGTGTCCATGTAGGCGATGACGGCGTACAGGGCGAGCGCGCGGCGCGGCGGCAGGCCCGCGTACAGTGCCTGGAACGTGAAGACGCGCCGCAGCCGCTCGTCCCGGACGTACCGGCCGACGGCGCGGTCCCAGCGGCCGAACCCGCCGAGCGCGGCGAGGCGGGCCAGCCGCGGGGTGAGCAGGCCGAGCGGCGAGTCGGCGTTCGCGGCGATGAAGTCCTCATACTCGGCCTCGTACAGCCGGGTGAGCCAGCGGCGCAACCGCAGGTAGCCGGCGGCCTCGCGCGGGCCGGCGAACGCGCGCACCTCCTCGGCCATCGCGTCCGGCTCGGTGCGCACGTCCAGCGTGGCGCCGTCGGCGAACCGGGCGCGGTACACCGGGTCGAGGCGCACGAGCGGCAGCCGTTCGGGCAGCGACGCGCCGACCGCGGCGAGCGTGTCGCCGACGATGTCCGGCATGGTGAGCACGGTGGGCCCGGTGTCGAGCCGGTGACCGCCGACGTCGAGCCGGCCCGCCCGGCCGCCCGGCACGGCGTGCCGCTCCAGGACGGTGACCTCGCGGCCCCGCCCGGCCAGGTGCAGCGCGGCCGCCAGCCCGGACAAACCCGCACCGACCACAACGACATGCTCGGGGGCGCCTGCCACGGTCCGCATGCCGGACGGGTACCCAGGATCATCGCCGGTGAAGCGCAGCGCCGGCAGCCGCGGGCCGGGGGACGGGCTAGCGCAGGTGCGGGCCGAGGAGGGTGAGGTCGGCCGGGGACAGCCGGTCGCTCGCGGTGGCGGCCTGGTGCCAGTAGGGGTAGATCAGCGGCAGCGCGCTGACCTTGTCGAGCCGGGCGCGTTCGTCGTCGTCGAGGGTCAACTCGGCGGCGGCCAGGTTGTCCGCGAGCTGCTCGCTCGTGCGGGCGCCGATCACCAGGGACGTCACGCCGGGCCGGCCGAGCAGCCAGGCGAGTGCGACCCGTGCCGCCGACACCCCGCGGGCCTCGGCGATCTCCACCAGTACGTCGACCGTGTCGTACAGTTTGTCCTCGTCGTACACCGGCGGCTCGTTCCAGTCGGTGAGCTGCCGCGAGCCCGCCGGTGCGTCCTGTCCGCGACGGTACTTGCCGGACAGCAGCCCGCCGGCCAGCGGGCTCCACACGAGCGTGCCGAGCCCCTGGTCGACCGCTGCCGGGATGAGCTCGTACTCGGCCTCCCGCGCCTGGAGCGAGTAGTAGATCTGCTGGCTGACGAACGGGGGCGCGCCGAGCCGGTCGGCCGTGCCCAGCGCCTTCATGAGCTGCCAGCCGGCGTAGTTCGACACCCCGACGTAGCGGACCTTCCCGGCGTCGACCAGCGAGCTCAGCGCCTCGACGGTCTCCTCCAGCGGCGTGACGCCGTCCCACTCGTGCACCTGGTACAGGTCGATGTGGTCGGTGCCGAGCCGGCGCAGGCTCGCCTCGCAGCCCGCGATGATGTGGTGGCGCGACAGCCCGGCGTCGTTGGGGCCGTGCCCCATCGGCATCCGGACCTTCGTGGCGATCAGCACGTCGTCGCGGCGGCCCGCGACGACCTCGCCGACGATCTCCTCCGAGCGCCCGGTCGAGTACACGTCGGCGGTGTCGATGAGGTTGACGCCCGCCTCAAGGCACATGTCGACCTGCCGCCGCGCCTCGTCGGCGCCGGTGTCGCCCACGTTCGCGAACACGCCCTGCCCGCCGAAGGTCATCGTTCCCATGGCCAGCGCCGACACCTTCAGCCCGGACTTCCCCAGCTGTCGATATTCCATGGTCTCGATCTTAGGAACCGCGATCCGGCCCGCCGTTCCGGGCCCGCCGCCGGGTTGGCGGCGGGCCGGCCGCGGTCCAGGATCAGGTGACGCGCGGCGGTGCGCCTCCGCCGACGGATCCGGCTTCGAGCTCGTCGAGGAAGCGGTCGACGGCCCTGTTCTGATGGGCCTCGTCGGCGAGCGACTCGCCGAGGATGCGGCCGGCCAGCTCCACGGCGAGCGTTCCCATCTCTGCCCGCAGCTCGGTGCGCGCCCGCTCCCGTTCGGCCACGATCTGCGCCCGCGCGGCCTCGGTGAGCCGGCGCATCTCCGCCCGGCCCTGCTCTCTCATCTCGGCGATGATCTGGGCGCCCTGTTCCCTGGCCTCCTCCCGTATCCGCGCCGCCTCGTGGCGTGCCTCGGCGAGTCGCTCCTGGTACTGCGCGAGCGTGCGCTGGGCCTCCTTCTGTGCCTCCGCCGTCCCGGTGCCGACCGCCGCCCCCGCCACGCGCTCGGGGGCGTACCCGGTTCGGATCCGGCGAACTGCGCACCGCTGTGCCGGGCCCAGATCGGACGGCAGGCAGGGCCCGACCTGGGCCTCTGGCATGCTCCGCCGCTCGTTCCCCGGGTGGTCCGTTCAGGGCCGCGCGGCGTAGCGGGCGGCGAAGGCCAGCAGCGGCGCGGCCGCCCGCGGCGGGTCCTCCAGTATCGGCGAGTGGCCGAGACCGGGCAGCATCTCGACCTGCGCGCCCGGCACGACCCGGTAGTCGGCGGCGAACGAGGACCGCCATCTGCGGTCGTCCTCACCGAAGATGACCAGCAGCGGCCGGCCGAGGCCCTTCAGCCGGTCCGGGACCGGTTGCTCGGCGAGGTACTCACTGGACGCACGCATCGTCGCGGTGAACGTGTGGAAGGTCATGACCCGCACGTCGTCGATGAGCTCCTGCGAGGGCCGGTAACCCGGGCGGCTGAACCCCGTGCTCATGGCCTGTCGGATCTGCTCGTCGGTCAACTGGGGCCATTGCGCCGGATCGAAGGAGAACCGCTGGGCGATGAAGGCCTCCATCCGGGGGCCGGTGTTGATGAGCGCGAGCGCGGTCACCAGATCGGGGCGCCGCTCGGCCAAGGCGGTGGCGGTCAAGCCGCCGGAGGAGTGGCCGACCACGATGGCGTTCGTGACGCCGAGCCGGTCCAGGGCCATGCCGGCCCGGCAGGCCTGCGCGGGGATCGCGTAGTCGCCGTCGGCCGGTTTGGCCGACCGGCCGTGCCCGAGCAGGTCGATCCGGATGACGCGGTGGGAGTCGGTCAGCAGTGGGACCAGCGGGTCCCACGAACGGGTCGAGGCGCCCGACCCGTGGATGAGCAGGAGTGCGGGGGCGTCGCGGGGGCCGTCCTGGCCGACGTGGATGGTGCCGCCTTCCAGCGACAGGGCCACGTCCTCGGTGGCCTCGGGGCCGCTTCGCACGGGCGGCCGGCCGTCGGAAATCGTCATGGGTCCACTGTCGTCCACCGGTGCACGCCGGGGATTGGACAAATGTTCCGTCCGGCCGGTTATGCCTAGCATGAGGTAATGCAGTGCACCGCACCCCAACGTGACGATTCGGCGGTTTGGCACGTGTCCCGCCCGGCCCGGGCCAGCCGGGTGCCCGGAGTCACGATGGCCGGGTTCACCGACCGTGGCATGACCCCGCTCCCCCTCCGGCTGATCCCGCACCCGGCGGTGACGCTGGCTCTGGCGTTCGGCACCGGCTCGCTCGCCGTGGACGACGCCACCGGAAGGGTGTGGCACGGCAGCCTCGTCGGCGCCCTTGGGCTCGGATTCGGCGCGGTCCGGGTACGGCAAGCGGAAGACTTCGCATGCCTGCAGGTGCGCCTGCCCCCCGGTGGTCGCCGGCGCCGTGCTGGGCGTGCGACCGTCCGATCTCGACGGTGCCGTGGTCGCGCTGGACGACCTGTGGGGCCGGGAGGCGGCCCTGATCGCCGAGCGCCTGAGTGAGGCCGCCTCCTGGGAGGACCGCTTCGCGTGGACGGACGCCATGCTCGCCCGCCGCTGCGCGGCAGGTCACCCGTCCTTCAAGGCCGTCCCGCCGGCAAGGCGGCTCGTGCGGCCGGCGCCCCGGATGGTCCGGCTCCGATCCGGTACCTCGCCGCCGGATCCGCTGAGCCGCTGACCATCGTCATCGGTCAACCGGTGCGGCCTGACGGGTTCTGCCATCCGACCGGCCCGACGGCCCCGCGATCGGCGGCCGCGAACCACATGCGGCGTACCGCTCCGATCCCGGCCGACGTCATGGACACAGCCCTAGCCGCCGGCCTGATCGCTGTCCTTGAAGGTGCCCCAGCCGTGCCAGCGGTCGACCTCGATCCAGGCGCTGACCCGGCCGCGGTCGCGCTGCGGGTACGCCTGGCCGGTGTAGTGCCGGGCCAGCCGATCGATGCCGTCCAGGTCCTCGTCGTCGCGTATCTCGGCGACGCGCCCGATCAGCGTGATGTGGCTGTACCAGCCGTCGCCGTCCAGGACGGTCAGCGTGACCCGGGGGTCGTTCCGTAGATGCCCGAGCCGCTTGCGGCCCTCGTCCATGTTGATCAGCACCCGGCCGTCGTCCTCCCAGAGGTACCAGGTGGCCGTCGACACCGGCTGCCCGTCGGGCCGCAGGGTGGCGATGACGGCCGGGTTGGCCCTCTTCAGCATGGCGATCGCGTCCTGCGGAAGCGGCGGCTTTGACATGTTTCCCTCCGAAGTACGGTGCGCGGCCCGCGGTACCGGGCCACGCCGGTGTTACGCGTGATGCCTCTCCACGCTGTCACACGGACCGGCGGCATCCTCCACCGCCCTCCACGGGCCGGCCGCCGGGTCGCCCGGCGGCTCGATCGGCGGCCGGTGACGCCGCGGCCACGCGAGCGAGCGGCAGAGGTCAGACCCAGCCGTATCAGGTCGGGTGCTCCTCGCCCGCCCGGCCGGGGCGGTTCGGCCGGGCGGATCCGGGCCGCGGCCGCCCTAGGCGACCTTGTCGAGGGCCTGCTCCAGGTCGGCCCACAGGTCGTCGGGGTGCTCGATGCCGGCGGCGAGACGGATCATGCCCGCACCGATCCCGGCCGCGCGGAGCTGCTCCTCGTCGAGCTGCCGGTGCGACGTGCTCGCCGGATGCATGACGAGCGTCTTGACGTCCCCGAGCGAGACGGCGAGGGTGGCGAGCCGGATGGCGCCGGCGAACGTACGGCCCGCCTCGCGCCCGCCGGCCAGGTCGAACGACAGCACGCCGCCGTAGCCCCCGTCGAGCACCCGCGAGGCCACCTTGTGATCGGGGTGCCCGGGCAGGCCGGGGTAGGCGACGGACGCGACCGCCGGGTGCGCCGCGAGCCGGGTGGCGAGCGCCATCGCGTTGTCGCACTGCCGCCGCACCCGCAGCGCCAGCGTCTGCATGCCGCGAACGGTGAGCCAGGCGGCGAACGGGTCGGCGGAGGCGCCGAGCTCGACCGCGTAGTGCCAGACCTTCCGGTGCAGGGCGGCGTCGGCGAAGATCGCGACACCGCCGAGCACGTCGGAGTGGCCGCCGAGGTACTTCGTCGTCGAGTGCACGACGACGTCGGCACCGTGTTCGATCGGGCGGCACAGCATCGGGGTGGCGAACGTGTTGTCCACGACGCTGGTCACGCCGGCCTCCCGGGCGAGCGCCAGCAGCGCGGGCAGGTCCACCACCTGCGTGGTCGGGTTGGCGATCGTCTCCAGGTACAGGAGGCGGGTGCCGGGGCGCAGCGCGGCCCGCACCTCCTCCGGGTCGCTCCCGGACACGTACGTCACCTCGACGCCCCAGCGCCCGGCGAGGTCGTCGAACATCGCGATGGTCGCGCCGTACAGGCAGCGCTGGGCGACGACGTGGTCGCCGGACCGCAGCAACGCCAGCAGCACCGAGTTGATCGCGCCCATGCCCGATGCGGCGGCCAGCCCGGCGGCGCCGCCCTCCAGGCCGGCGGCGGCCGCCTCCAGCGTCCGCACGGTCGGGTTGCCGAGCCGGCTGTAGAAGTACGCGCCGTCGGGGCCGGAGAACGCCGCGGCGAGGGTGTCCGGGTCGTCGAAGGCGAACAGATGGTTCTGGTAGATCGGCACGCCGAGCGGCCGGCTGCCCGTCGCCTCGGCGACGGGCGTGTGCACGGCCCGCGTCTCGGCGTGCGCCGCGCCGGCGCGGGGGGCGGTGTGCGGTGCATCCTGCTGAGAGTTCATGCCTCCATCCTCACCCGCCGGACTCACCGCGGCGGACGGCCTCCAGCTCGTCGATCGTGAGCGTGACGCCCGTGACGACGCTTCTGTCACGCCGCGACGCGCCACAGTCCCACGCCATCATCGGCGCGGCTGCGCTCCATCACCTGGCCGGCGGCCGGAACGTCATGCGCGAACAGCTCCGGAGGCCGGCGACCGTCGTCCGCGAGCGCACGAATGTCACGATCCGGATTCTTCCGTTCAGCGCCGGCGCACACGCCGTCCTGGAAGGTGCCTGAAGTTCCCCGAGCAACCGGCCCACCAGAACAGCTCCTCTTCGTCGCGGAGACGGAGCCCGGCCATACGGGACGGTGTGGGCGGTGTCCATGTTCGGCCATCTCTCTGGGTTCGGGGCTGGTGCGGGCGATTCATCACTGCCTTGTGGCAAATATGCTTGCCTCTAGATCCCCCAGCGAGGACGGGCATTGGACACCGCGCAACCGCTCCCGGCTTACTACCGGCTCAAGCGGCGGCTGCTCGCCGACATCGAGGCCGGCCGCTACGGCCTGGACGGCAGGCTGCCCACCGAGCACGACCTGTGCGCCACGTACGGGCTGAGCCGTACGCCGGTCGCGCGGGCGCTGTCGGAGCTGGCGGCCGAGGGCGTGGTGGTGCGGCACCGGCGGCGCGGCACGTTCGTCAACCCCGGCTGGGTGCGTGCGCTGCGCAACGCCCCGGAGCTTTCGGTCATGACCTGCGACGGGAGCTGGGCCGGGCAACTTCGCGAGGCGGCGGGCAACGACTTCCGGCTGTCGATCACGGCGCCGCCCCTGACGGAGCTGCGCACGGCGTTCCGGCGGGCGATCGCCGAGGGGCGCGGGCCCGACCTGGCGCTGGTCGACTCGGTGTGGGTGGCCGAGTTCGCCGAGTCGCACATGCTCACCCCGATCGCCGAGTTGGACGCCGAGTGGGTGACCACCGAGCACGACGCGGATTTCCTGCCGCCGTTCGTCGACGCCTACCGTGTCGACGGCGAGGGCGTGGTCGCGGTCCCGGCGCCGGCCGACGTGACCGGCCTGTGGTACCGCCGGGAGGCGCTGCAGGCGGCGGGGCTGGATCCGCCGGCGACGTGGCGGGAACTGCGGGCGGTCGGCCGTGCGCTCGCCCATGGCCTGCCGCGGGAGCGGCACGCCATGGTGATGCCGGGCGGGCCGCCGGCCGGCGAGACCGCCTCGTACGCGCTGGTGGCGCTGCTGTCGGCGAACGGCGCGACGATCATGACGGCCGACGCGGTGACGCTGGACGGCCCGGCCGCGGTGGAGACGCTGCGGTTCCTGCGGCGCCTGGTCGACGACGGCGTGCTGCCCGCCGAGGTGGTCACCTACGACCGGCACCGGGCGGCGCGCATGCTGGCCGTGGGCCGCGCCGACCTGTTCATCGGGGCGAGCTACCACGCCGAGCTGCTGGCGCAGGAGACCGGCCTGTCCCTCGCAGGGGTCTCCGAGCGGTTCGGATTCACGCCGATCCCGACGGGGCCGCACGGGCCGGCGGCGATCCTGTGCGGCGGCATGGTCTACTGTGTGCCCCGGCAGTCGCGCCATCCGGAGCTGGCGATGCGGCTGCTGCGCGCCGCGACCGCGCCGAAGCGGCTCGCCGAGGTGTGCGCCGAGACCGGTCAGCTCCCGCCGCGCCGCAGCGTGCTGGCGGAGCTCGCGCCGACGTCGCCGTTCCACGCGCAGACCGCTGCGCTGCTGGAGCACGCCGTCGTGCGGCCGTCGGCGCCGACGTACGCGCTGGTGTCGGCGCAGCTCCAGACGATGCTGGAGGGCGTGCTGACGCGCCGGTGGAGCCCGCAGGCGGCGGTCGCGACCACCGCCGACCGGATCAGCGCCATCACCGGCCTGCCGGTCGTCCGCTCCTGAACGGCGCTCCCGAGCGGCGCCACCGGCCCCTCGGCCCGCCGCCCCCGGCCGGACGCCCCTCGGCCGGATGCCCCCGACCTGCCGACCCTGGCCCGCCGTGCTCGACCCGCCGTTGCTCGGCCCGGACGGCCCTGGCTCGGTGACCTCGGCCCGGTGACTCTGGCCGGGTGACCTCGGCGTTCGGCGGGGCGGTGCCGCTGCCGCCGTCGGGACGCGGGACGGCGCGCGGCCGTTACGGAGCGGATGCTCAGGCCCACGGAAGCGGGACACGCGGCGAGCAGTATGTAACACCTTGTTCACGTGATCGGCCGGAGGTCTTGACTCAGGAGCCCCGTGCTTTCAGATTTGCCATATCACAGTGGCAAATCCCCCGGAGGGAGAGCACATGCGACGGCAATCGGCTCTCATCATGGCGGCGGTGATGCTCGCCGCGGCCGCGAGCGGGTGCGGCGGCGGATCGTCCTCCGACAGCAAGACGATCAAGGTCGCGTACCAGAAGTTCGGCAACTTCATCGGGGCGGACGAGCTGTTCAAGAAGATCAAGCCGGTCTTCGAGCAGCAGAACCCCGGGGTGAAGCTCAAGCTCATCCCGATCAACGCGGACGAGAACTCCTACTACACCAAGCTCAACCTCATGCGGCGCTCGCCGAGCACCGCACCCGACGTGGCCTACGAGGACACGTTCTTCGTCAACTCCGACGCGCAGGCGCACTTCCTCATGCCGCTGGACTCCCGGCTGAGCTCCTGGCCCGACTGGTCGCACTTCGTGCCCGCGGCGAAGGCGGCCGGCCGCGCAGTGGACGGCAAGACGTATGGCGTTCCGATGGGCACCGACACGCGCGGCCTCTGGTACAACAAAAAGATCTTCGCCAAGGCGGGGCTGCCGCAGAACTGGCAGCCGAAGAGCTGGAACGACGTACTGGCCGCCGCGCGGCAGATCAAGGCGAAGGTGCCCGGCGTGATCCCGCTGAACGTCTACTCCGGCAAGGGCGTCGGCGAGGCCGCATCGATGCAGGGCTTCGAGATGCTGCTGTACGGCACGAACGACCGGCTCTATGACGACAAGACGGGCAAATGGGTCGCGCCGAGCCGCGGCATGGCCGACAGCTTCTCGTTCCTGAAGACGGTGTTCGACGAGAAGCTGGGCCCGACCCCGCAGCAGGCCCTCGACCCGCACTGGAGCGACAACGTCGAAGGCCAGGAGCTGCCGCAGGGCAAGCTCGCCATCGACCTGGACGGCTCGTGGCTGCCGCAGGCGTGGATCCCCGGCGGCGCGAACGCCTGGCCGGCCTGGTCCTCGACGCTCGGCACCGCCCCCATGCCGACGCAGAACGGGCAGGCGCCCGGCAAGGTGACGCTGTCCGGCGGCTGGTTGCTGTCGATCGGCGCGAACACCAAGAACCCCGACGCCGCGTGGAAGCTCGTGCAGCTCGCCATGAACAGGGAGAACTCACTGTTCTTCTACGTCAAGGCCACGCAGGTGTCGGTGCGCGACGACGTCACCAACGACCCGCAGTACGTGCAGGGCAACCCCACGCAGAAGTTCTGGACCGGCCTGGTCCCGGTCACCCAGTACCGTCCCGCGTTCAGCGTCTACCCGCAGATCTCCAACCAGCTCCAGGCGGCGACGGAGGCGGTGGTCACCGACCAGGCGTCTCCGGAGAAGGCGATGAACGACCTGGCCCAGCAGGAGAAGCAGATCGCCGGGCCCGACAAGGTGGAAGGGTCCGCCTCCTGATGGTGGCGGTCGGACTGCCCGAACGCACCGTCGCCCGCCGCTCGCCCGCCGTCCGCGGGCGGCGGGCGGCCGGGCGGGTGGCGCCCCTCGTGCCGGCGTTCGCCCTGCTCGCGCTGTTCTTCGTCGGCCCGATCCTGTGGTGCGTCTACGCCTCGTTCACCGACATCGCGCTGACCGGGGCGACCGCGAGCACCCCGCACCTGGTGGGCCTGCGCAACTACCGGCAGATGTTCTCCGACCCGGCGTTCCGCGGGTCGCTGTGGCTGACGGTCGTGTTCGTGGTCGGCTCCGCGGTGATCGGGCAGAACGTCGGCGGGATGACCCTCGCCCTGCTCATGAAGGGCCGCAGCCGGATCGTGCGCGCCATCGTCGGCGGGATCGTGGTCGGCGCGTGGGTGATACCGGAGCTGGTCGCCGGGTTCGTCTGGTACGCGTTCCTGTCCAGCGACGGCACGTTCAACGCGATCATCGGCCTGGTCGGCGTGCACCGCAAGGACTGGCTGTACGCGACGCCGCTGCTGTCGGTCACGGTCGCCAACATCTGGCGGGGCACGGCGTTCTCGATGCTGGTCTACTCCGCGGCGCTGTCGAACGTGCCGGAAGAGCTGCTGGAGGCCGCCTCGGTCGACGGCGCGTCGGCGTGCAAGCGGCTGCGGCACGTGACGCTGCCGCTGATGCGGCGGGCGATGATGACCAACCTCATGACGATCACGCTGCAGACGCTGGCGGTCTTCACGCTGATCTTCGTGATGACGGGCGGCGGCCCCGGGACGAAGAGCCAGACGCTGCCCATCTACATGTACCAGGAGGCGTTCAAGTTCTACCACCTGGGCTACGGCGCCGCGCTGGCCATCGTGCTCCTGCTCGTCGGCGCCATGTTCTCGCTGGTGTACCTGCGCATCATGCGGAAGGAGGTCTGACATGGCGGCGCTCGCCTCCCCCACGGCACCGAGCCGGCGCAGCGCCGCCGTGGCCGCGTACGTCGTGCTCGCCATCATCGGGCTGGCGTTCCTCGCGCCGTTCGCGTGGCTGTTCCTCGCCTCGTTCTCCCGCCAGGCGACCCTGTCGACGGCGATCCCGCACAGCCTGACACTGCGCAACTTCGCGCAGGTGCTCACCGGCGACAACCTCAGGTCGCTCGGCAACAGCTTCGTGCTGTCGTTCGGGTCGGCGCTGCTGACGCTGCTGCTGGCCGCCCCGGCCGCCTACCCGCTGTCGCGGTACGGGCGGAGGTTCGGGCGGTCGATCCTGCTCGGCCTGCTGTTCGCCACCGGCCTGCCGGTCACCGCGATCATGGTGCCGGTCTACGGCCTGTTCGTGCAGCTCGACCTGCTCGACTCGACCCCGGCCACGATCCTGTTCCTCACCGCCACCGGCCTGCCGATGGCGATCTGGATGATGAAGAACTTCATGGACGAGGTGCCGATCTCCCTGGAGGAGGCGGCGTGGGTGGACGGCGCGTCGGGCCTGCGCGCGCTACGGCGGATCGTGCTGCCGCTGATGGTGCCGGGCACGACCGTGGTGTTCACGTTCACGTTCGCCCTCACCTGGGGGAACTTCTTCGTGCCGTTCATCCTGCTGATCGACCCGGGCAAGCAGCCGGCCTCGGTCGCGATCTACCAGTACTTCGGCGTCAACGGCACGACGTCGTACGGGCTGCTGGCCGCATTCTCGATTCTCTACTCGGTACCCGTCGTCGCGCTGTACGCGATCGCGTCGCGCCTGCTCGGGAACGCGTTCGCCATGTCGGGCGCCGTCAAGGGCTGAACCGGAGGAAGCATTCATGCGCATCACCGCCATCGAGGCGACCGACCTGTTCGTCGGCTCCCCGTCCCATCCCCGTCAGCTCGTACGCGTGACGGTGACGGCGCGCGAGCCGGTGCCGGCGCAGGTACGGGTGTCGCTGCACGGCCCGGCGGTGCGGACGCCCGAGCCCGCGGTGATCCCCCGGCTGGCCGCGGGCGAGACCGCCGTCGCCGAGGTCGGCGTGCACCTGGACGAGCCGGTCACCGAGGGCGCGGTGCGCCGGGTCACCGCGGTCGCCGAGACGGCCGGCCCGCCCGACGCCCGCGCCTCCGCCGACGGCGAGATCGTCGCGGCGGCTACCGGCTGGACGATGTGGATGGTGTCGCACTTCCACTACGACCCCGTGTGGTGGAACACCCAGGGCGGCTTCACGGAGAACTGGTACGACCTGCCCGTCGCCGAGCAGCGCCGCCGGCCGAGGGTGAAGACCGCGTTCGACCTGGTGCACGCGCACCTGGAGGCGGCCCGCCACGACGACGACTACAAGTTCGTGCTGGCCGAGGTCGACTACCTCAAGCCGTACTGGGACGCCTTCCCCGAGGACCGCGCCGACCTGCGCCGGTTCATCGAGGAGGACCGCATCGAGATCGTCGGCGGCAACTACAACGAGCCGAACACCAACCTCACGCACCCGGAGTCGACCATCCGCAACGCGGTCTACGGCATCGGCTACCAGCGCGACGTCGTCGGCGGCGACCCCGCCTCGGCGTGGATGCTCGACGTGTTCGGCCACGACCCCGCCTATCCCGGCCTGATGGCCGACGCGGGCCTGACCTCCAGCGCGTGGGCGCGCGGCCCGTTCCACATGTGGGGGCCACGCCGGCACGTCGGCGACAACGCGCGCATGCAGTTTCCCGCCGAGTTCGAATGGATCTCCCCGACCGGCCGCGGCCTGCTCACCGCGTACATGGCCAACCACTACAGCGCCGGCTGGGTCATGGAGGAGCAGGCCCGCACGCTGGAAGAGGCCGCCGAGGCGGCGTACGAGCAGTTCTCCCAGCTCCGGCCGGTCGCGGCGACCCGCAACGTGCTGCTGCCGGTCGGCGGCGACCACGTCGTGCCGTCCCGGTGGAGCACCGAGGTGCACCGCGACTGGGCGAAACGGTACGTGTGGCCGCGGTTCGTCGTCGGTCTGCCGAAGGAGTTCTTCGCCGCGGTCCGCGCCGAGCTCGGCGAGAGCCGCCGCCGGCCGGTGCCGCAGACCCGCGACATGAACCCGGTCTATACCGGCAAGGACGTCTCCTACATCGACACCAAGCAGGCGCAGCGGGCCGCCGAGGTCGCGGTGCTCGACGCCGAGCGGCTGGCCACGCTCGCCGCGCTGACCGGTGCCGCGTACCCGTCCGAGGCGCTCGACCGCGCCTGGCGGCAGCTCGCGTACGGCGCGCACCACGACGCGATCACCGGCAGCGAGTCCGACCAGGTGTACGTGGACCTGCTCGGCGGCTGGCGCGAGGCGTACGAGCTGGGCGAGACCGTCCGCATGGCCGCGCTGGACCACCTCGCGGCCCGCTCCGACACCTCCGGTCCGGGCCGCCCGATCGTCGCGGCCAACACCCTGTCGTGGCGGCGCGACGGCCTCACGACGGTACGGCTCACGTTCGACCCTCCGGGCCCGGCCGGGCTTCGGCTGGTCGACGACGCGGGCGCTCCGGTGCCGGCGCTCGCCGAGGGCGTGCGCACGGCGGCGGACGGCGCACTGGAAGAGGTCACCCTGACCTTCCTCGCCCGCGACGTCCCGTCGCTCGGCTTCCGCGTCTACCGCGTGATCGACGCCAGCGACCTGCCGACGGGCTGGACCGAGGTCACCGGCGGCGACGCGGCCGGCCCGGTGGAGGCGGGCAACGGCGCGTTCGCGGTGACCGTCGACCCGGCGCGCGGCGGCGCCCTCACCTCCATCCGCGACCTGCGCTCCGGCCGCGAGCTGCTGCGCGACGGCGGGCTCGGCGGCGAGCTGGTCTGTCAGGAGGAGTACCCGACGCACCCGACCTGGGGCGAGGGCCCCTGGCACCTGCTGCCGAAGGGGCCGGGCCGCGGCACCGGCGAGCGCCCGGCGTCCGTACGCCTGGAGGAGTGCGCGATCGGGCGCCGCATCGTCGTCGACACGGTGCTGGACGACCTGACCATCACCGGCGAGGTGCTGCTGTGGGACGGCGTCGACCGGGTCGACTTTCGCACCCACGTCGGCGGCTCGATCGGCCAGGACCGGCTGCTGCGCGTCCGCTTCGACCTGGACGTGCCCGGTGCCCGGCCGGTCTCGGAGGTCGGGTTCGCCGTGATCGGCCGTCCGTTCGGCTTCCCCGACGCCGACTCCGGCGCCGACCTGTGGACGCTGGACAACCCCGCGCACACCTGGACCGCGCTGTCGGCCACCGCCCGCATCGCGCTGGCCGGCGACGACGGGTCACGTCAGGAGCACGCCATCGGCGTCGCCGAGCTGATCGCCCCCGACCAGTGCGAGCCCGCCCGGGCCGTGCTGGCCGCGCTCGCCGCCCAGGGTGTCACCGCCACGTACTCGCGCCCCGACGGCCCGCGCTACGGCGCGCTCGACGTCGACTCGAACCTGCCGGACGTGCGCATCGCGCTCGGCGGCCCCGGCGAGAACGCCTTCACGGCGGCCGTGCTCGCCGCCGCCGAGCCGGCGTACGCGGACACGCTCGCGATGCACGGCCGGGTGTTCGTCCCGGCGATCGCGCCGATGGCCGACGTGTGGACGCCCGGCGCCGACCTGCGCGGCACCCGCGACCTGCCGGTCCTCATCGTGGCCGGCGACCCCGCAGATCTCGTCGCCGACCTGGCCGACGCCGTGATCGACGTCCGCCGGCCCGGCGACCTGCCCGGCGCGGAGGAGGCGTACGCCGGCCATTCGGTCGCGCTGCTCAACGCCGGCATGCCCGGCAACGTCGCCAAGCTCGGCGAGGCGCTGTACCTCAACCTGATGCGCTCGTGCAGCACCTGGCCGAGCGGCGTGTGGATCGACGGGCCGCTGCGCACCGCGCCCGACGGGTCCAGCCTGTCGTGGCAGCACTGGACGCACACCTTCTGCTACGCGCTCGCCGCCGGCGACGGCGACTGGCGCGCGGCCGGGTTCGTGCGGGCCGGGCAGGAGTACAACCACGCGGTCCTGTCCCGCCCGGCGGACGCGCACCCCGGCGCGCCGGTACCGCCGGACGGCTTCGTCACGGTCGAGCCGGAGAACGTCGCCCTGACCGCCCTCAAACCGGCCGGCAACCCGCTCGCGGCCGCGCGCCCCGGCGCCGCCGACCCGGCGGACGGCGTCACGGTGCGCCTGTACGAGACGTCTGGCCGCCCGGCGTCTGCCCGCGTCTCGCTGTTCACCGGCATCGCCGACGCCCACGTCATCGACCTGCTGGAGACCTCCGAGATCCGCCACTTGGACGGCACCGCCGACCTGGCCCCCGCCGACGTCACGACCCTCCGCCTCCGCCCCGCGAACAGCCCCGGCGCTCCGGCCGCGGGGCCGGACGCGGGCGCGCCAGGCGCAGGCGAGCCCGGCGTTGCGGGTTCCGGCGGGCCCGCGGCCCTCGGACCGTTCGCCGAGCACGCCCAGCCGGTGTTCACCCGCTACTGGCTGCACAACAAGGGACCGGCACCGATCGGCAACCTGCCCACCGCCGTGCACCTGACCCCGCAGAGGCTCGCCGACGGCGACGCGGGCCGCGTACGGCTGACCGTCGCGACGTCCGGCCGTCCCGTCGCCGGACAGGTCGAGCTGGACGTGCCGGACGGCCTGTCGATCACCGGTCCGGCGCTCGGCTACGACCTCGCGCCCGGCGAGTACGCCGAGTTCGAGCTGTCCGTCGACACGTCCTCCGCCGCACCCGGCACGTACTTCGTCGGCGCGCGCATCCGCGACGACCTGGGCCAGATGCTGGAGGACGTCGTGACGGTGCGGGTCGGCGACGCCCCGGCGGCCGAACCGCTGGACGTCTTGCTGACCGCGGTGCCGCCGCTGCGCCCCGGCGAGGAGGGAGAACTCGCCGTCGAGCTGACCAATACGGCCGCATCCGCGATCCGCGGCGAGGCGCAGCTCGTCAGCCCGATCGGCACGTGGGGGCCGCACTCCCCCGCGCTGATCACCCCATGGACGCAGGGCTTCGTGGTCGAACCGGGCGCCCGGATCCGCGTCCCGTTCACCGTACGCGCCTCCCGCGCCCCCCGCCCCGGCTCCTGGTGGGCCCTGGTCAAGGTCGCCTACTTCGGCACCCTCCACTACACCGAAACACTCCCCATCGAGATCATCGAGTAGCCGCCCGCCCCGGCCGGTCCGTGCACGACGAGTCTGCCCGGACCGGCCGCGTCGGGCACCGACGGCATCGTCACCCAAGCTCTTCCAGGCGGGACCTCGACGCGGTCGGAGATGGTGCCGTGCCGAGCCGATACGGCAGGCAGCTGCACGCGCCGCGCACCTGATCGTCGACAGCGATCCTCCGATATTCTCCGACACCCTCGCCGCCGCGCTCCTCGGCGAGCGCGCGGAGGAATTCCTCGGCTACCACCGCGCCCACGGCGAGCATCCGGTCCTCTGCGGCGCGCGGGCGGCGGTCATCGTCCGGAGCCGCTTCACCGAGGACCGCCTCGCCGAGGCCGTGGACCGCGGCGTCATCCAGTACGTGATCCTCGGCGCAGGGCTGGACACCTTCGCCTGGCGTTCGGACCTGGCCGGGCGGGTCCGCGTCTTCGAGGTCGACCATCCGGCGACCCAGCGGTGGAAGCGCCGCCTCCTGGCCGATGCCGGATTGGGCGTGCCGGACACGGTGACGTTCGTCCCTGTCGACTTCGAGAACGAGGAGCCGCTCGGCGGCCTGCGCCGGAACGGGTTCGAGGCCGACCGGCCCGCGTTCGTCGGCTGGCTCGGCGTCGCGATGTACCTCACCCGCGAGGCCGTCGGCGAGACCCTGTCGGCGATCGCCGGCTTCGCTCCCGGCAGCGAGATCGTCATCGACTACATGCTCCCCGGACGGCTGCGCGACACCGCCGGGCAGGCGTACGTCGACGCGGTCATGCCCGTGGCGGCCGAGCGCGGCGAGCCCTGGCTGAGTTTCTTCGCGCCCGAGGAGATGTCCGCGCTGCTGGACGAGCACGGCTTCGAGGTGATCGCGCAGCGGACGCAGCGCGACGCCATCGACCCGGCGCTGTGGCAGCGCTCCGGCGCGCTCCAGCCGTCCGGCCTGTCGATGCTCGCCCACGCGCGCGTACGCGACCGCTCGGTGTCCGGCTGACGACCGCCTCGCCGGGCCGGCCCCGTAGCCCCCGGCGCGGCGAGCCGGCCCAGCCGCACGCACGTGACACGGGGGCCGGCTGCGAGGATGGGGGGATGCGCGTGCGGCCGATCTCCCCCGACCTGCTGGTGGACGAGCTGACCGATCGCATCGCGGGCCTCCCGCGCTCCTCGTGGGCACGCGTCGCGATCGACGGCGCTCCGGCCGCCCACCCGGACGAGCTCGCGGACGCGCTGGTCGCCCCGCTGCGGCTGCGCGGCCGCGAGGTCCTCCGGGTGTCCGCCGGGGACTTCCTCCGGCCCGCGTCGCTGCGCTTCGAGCACGGCCGCACCGATCCGGACGCGTTCTACACGGACTGGCTCGACGCCGGCGCGCTCGTCCGTGAGGTCCTCGCGCCGCTCGATCCCGGCGGTTCGGGGCGCGTGCTCCCTACCCTCTGGGACCCGGTCGCCGACCGCGCCACCCGCGCGCCGTACGTCGAGATGCCGCCGGGCGGGGTGCTGCTGGTCGACGGCGCGTTCCTGCTCGGCCGCGGGCTGCCGCTGGAGTACGCGGTGCACCTGTCGCTGTCCGCGGACGCGCTCGCCCGCCGCACCCCGCCCGAGGAGCGGTGGACGCTGGAGGCCTACGCGCGGTACGAGGAGGAGGTCGGACCGGCGGGCGTCGCCGACGTCGTCATCCGCGCCAACGATCCGCGCCACCCGGCGGTGGTCGACGGCCGGCCGCCCGCCGGGTAGTCGCCCGCCGGGCGCTCCCGCATGCGGCGGCCGTGCTGCGCGCGGTCCGTTACAGGAGCACGGTCCGTTACGAGGGCACGGCCCCGGCGCGGGTCACTCGGGGGCGCTGAGGGAGCTCTCCTCGACGTTCTCCATCCGGCCGTAGTGCGGACACCATGCGACGACGCTCTCGTCAACCCCTCTTGACCTGGCCCGACTTGCAGTGATTCGAACTGATGTTCGATTATGGAGCCATGCATGACGCCCTGTCGCTCGACCACTACCCGCCCGGTTCCCTCCGTGTGGAGGCGCGGAACCCCTGGATCTGGATCCACCACAAGGGGGCCTGGCGCAAGGGCGCGATCCACTGCTGGTACGTCCACGGTGACGTCTGGATGGCCTGGCTGCAGCACGAGGATCCCGCCCCGGACTTCCCGTGGTCGACATGGGGGCTGTACCGCTACGACGGGAAGACGATCCGCCGCCGCCACGCGCCGGCGGCCGTCGCCTGGATCGAGATGCCCGCCGGCGCGGACGGCGAGCGGGTACGGGCGCTGTTGCGCGACACCGGCTACAGCGTCGAGGCGGGCCGCTCCCCCGCCGAGCACGCCGGCGCACTGCTCATCGGGTGACGCGCGAGACGCCGCCCCCGTTCGGCGCGGCACGGCGGGCACGGCGTCGTGCTCAGCCGTCGCCGCGCGGCCCAGGCACCACCAGCACCGGGCGTTTCGCGTGCTGCAACACCTGTTTCGCGACGCTGCCGAGGACCAGCGCCCGCAGGCCGCCCAGCCCGGCGGTGCCCGTGACGATGACCTCCGCGTCGATCTCGCGGGCGACCTGCACGATCGTCGACCAGATGGTGTCGGTCTCCCGCTGCGGGCGGGCGGTGGCCTCCAGCCCCGCCGCGCAAGCCGGCCGCGCGCCCTGCTCGGCCAGGCGGCGGGTCGCTTCCTCGGCGATCTCGTCCTGCTGCTCCGTGTCGTACCCGACGGGAAAGGCGCCGGGCAGCAGCGTGTGCCGGAACTGGACGATCAACGGCTCCCACACGCTGAGGACGACCGCCGGACGGCCGGGCATCAGGCGGCCGGCACAGGCCAGTGCGGCCCGCGCGTCCGCCGACCCGTCATAGGCGATCAGGACCGGCCGGGCCATCTGCCGCTCATTCGTGCCTCCCGGTGTCGCCGACGGCTCGGCGCGCGCATGGCGCCGAGCGCGATGTCAGCGTACCGGCGGCGCGCGAGAGGATCGGCGACACGAGAACGGCGCCGCGTGTTCACGCCGGCGCCCGACGCGTTCTTTGCCGAACGAGTGACGCGATTCGCCGCTACTCGGAACATTCGCCGGCACGGACTGCCCCGTGCGCCGCCGTTTGGCGGGCTGGGGCGGGGTACATCCTGGATATGCCGTACGGCCGGCGGCGGAGCGGGGAGCCGACATGACGACGCTCGTGGGCACGTCCGGGTGGCAGTACGCGGACTGGCGGGGTGTGCTGTATCCGCAGGGTCTGCCCCAGCGGTCGTGGCTGGAGCACTACGCCGCGTCCTTCGACACGGTGGAGAACAACAACGCCTTCTACCGGCTCCCCAGCCGTGAGGTCTTCGAGGGGTGGCGGGAGCGCACGCCGGACGGCTTCGTCATGGCGGTCAAGGCCAGCCGGTTCCTCACGCACATCAAGCGGCTGAAGGATCCCGAGGAGCCGGTGGACCGGCTCATGAGCGTCGCGGCCGGGCTCGGCGGCAAGCTCGGGCCGATCCTGCTGCAGTTGCCGCCGACGCTGAAGGTCGACGTCGCACGGCTGACCCGCTGCCTGAGCCGGTTCCCCGCAGGGGTCCGCGTCGCGGTGGAGCCGCGGCACGAGTCGTGGTGGACCGATGAGGTGCGCGAGACGCTCGTGCGGCACGGTGCCGCACTGTGCTGGGCCGACCGGCTCGGCAAGCCGCTGATGCCGCTGTGGCGCACGGCCGGCTGGGCGTACGTCCGTTTCCACGAGGGCGCCGCGCGGCCCTGGCCGCACTACGGGGACCAGGCGCTGCGGGCCTGGCTGCGGCGCCTCGGCGAGACGTGGGACGACGACGCGGACGCCTACGTGTATTTCAACAACGACCCGGGCGGCGCCGCAGTCCGCAACGCGGCACGGTTCGCCGACCTCGCCCGCGCGGCGGGCCGTCCGGTCTCCCGCACGCCCGCGCCGGCCCCGGTCCCCTGACGCGGCCGGCGACGGCCGCCCGCCGTGATCCCGTGCCGCCTCACCATGTGCCGGGACGGCCGTGAAGCCGCCGGTGAGCTGTCGGGTTCCGGCGTCGTAGCCGGCAGGTTTCACCGCCGGCGTCCCGGGGTCCAGCCGGGATGGCGGCCGGCCATGCCGAGCGCGCGGTCCAGCGGCGGCGCCGTCTCGGGAACCGGGACCTCGGGCCCGAACGCGCCGAACCGCCGGGCCTGCTCCGCCATCCCCGACAGCAGGTCGAGCAGCTCCCGCGCCGCTTCGTCGCCGATCGCCGGCTTCTGGCCGGTCGCGACGGCCAGGTCCCAGCCGTGCAGCAGGAACTCGGCGAACAGGATCCCGCCGACGAACGCCGCGGGCATCCTGCCGGCGGCGGACAGGCCGGTCTCGCCCTCCCAGGCGTCCGGTTCCGACCAGGCCGCCGCGGTCGCGCGTGCCTGCTCGGCGAACCGGCCCGCCCAGCCGGGCTCGGCGGTGAAGTCGTGGTCCTCACCGGGGTGGTCCGGCTGCGTGCCCTTGCGGGCCGCCGTCTCCGCGCGCCCGGTCCAGTAGATCAGGTGGTTGAGCAGCGCCCGTACGTCGAACTCCGCGCAGGGCGTCGGGTCGTCGAGCCGTGCGTGGTCGATGCCCTCGACGACCGTGATCGCCGTTTCGGCGGCGGGCGGGATCAGGGTCCGCAGGCGCATGGGTCCTCCGTGAGCATGTGGGTCGGGCCACCACCGTAGGCAGGGCACGATCCGGCGTTCTTGAAGAAATGCGACACTGGCCACATGCCCGGCGCCCGGTACGACACGCGCGGCGTGCTCGATCCCGGCGCGGCACCGCGGCCGTTCCAGGTGACCCGCAGGCCGCCGCCGGACGACCTCGCCTGGATCGCGGACTACCTGTGGATCCTCACCTGGGACCTGCGCGGCCGCCCGCCGCACCGCCAGCGCGTGCTCACCCACCCGTCGGTGAACATGACCTTCACGACCGGCGGCCGGGCCCGGATCGTCGGCGTCGTGCGCGGCGTGTTCACCGAGACGATCGAGGGCCGGGGACGGGTCGTCGGCGTCCGGTTCCGGCCCGGCGGGTTCCGGCCCTTCCTCGGCGGCCCGGTGTCCTCGATCACCGACCGCCGGGTGCCGGTGGAGGAGGTCTTCGGCCTGCCCGGGCGCGCGACCGCCGACGCCGTGATCGCGACGCCGGACGACGGCGACGCCGCCGCGATGCTGGAGGGCTTTCTGCGGGCGCGTGCGCCACGGCGGCCCGATCCGCTCGCCGTGGAGGCGGCCGGCATCGTGGACCGCATCGCCGCCGACCCGGCCCTCTTGCGCGTCGCCGGGCTGGCCGCGGCGACGGGCGCTGGGACGCGGCGGCTGCAGCGGCTGTTCTCCCAGTACGTCGGCGTGAGCCCCAAGTGGGTGCTCCGGCGCTACCGCATGCAGGACGCGGCCGACCGGGCGGCGCGCGGCACCGACGTCGACTGGGCCGCGCTCGCCGCCGATCTGGGCTATGCGGACCAGGCCCACTTCATCCGCGACTTCACCGCGACCATCGGCACCAGCCCCGCCCGGTACGCCCGGGCGGCCGCCGGTCGCTCCTGACCGACACCCCGGCACGCTTCCCGCCGGTCCCTCAGGCCCCTAAGGTTCCGAGAGCTGCGCTGCGGTCCCACAGGTCCCGCCACCGCTCCCACGACCGCCCACCCGGAACGCCGCTCCCGCGACTCCGCCGTTCCCCGCCCGAACGCGCTCCCGCGACCCGCCCGTCCCGAACGCGGGCCGGCGGCGTGCCGGTTCTGCGCAGGCGCCGGGCGTCGTACGGGGTGCCCCGGTCTCGCGAGGGGCGCCTTCTTGCGGAGTCGGTGCCGCCCGGCGCGGCGAACCGGAGGAGGGGGCTGACGGCAGGGGCACGGCTCGGCGATAATGGCCATGCGTTCCGTATGGCAGAACAAAGGACAGTGTTGTGGAACAAGATGAGGTCGAGAAGGCGATCGGCGCGGCCCGCGTCGTCCCGGTCCTCCGCACGCCGGACGCCGACGGCGCCGTGCGCGCGGCCGAGGCCGTGCTCGGCACAAGGCTGCGGGTCGTCGAGCTGACCGCCACCACGCCGGGCTGGGCCGGCGCCCTGGCCGGCCTGCACCGCGCGCACCCGGACGCCGTGCTGGGCGCGGGCACCGTGACCACCGCGGACGACGCACGCCGCGCGATCGACGCGGGCGCCGGCTTCCTCGTCAGCCCGTACCCGGCCGAGGCCGTCCGCGCGGTCGCGGCTGAGGCCCGCATCGCCTTCCTCGAGGGCGGCTTCACGCCCGGCGAGGTCGCCGCCGCGGCCGCGCGCGGCATCGCCAAGCTGTTCCCCGCGCACGTCGGCGGCCCCGCCTACCTGCGGTCGGTGCTGGCCGTGCTGCCCGGTGCCCGCATCGTGCCGACGGGCGGCATCGCGCTGTCCGACGTGCCCGCGTACCTGGCGGCGGGCGCGTACGCGGTGGGCGTCGGCTCCGATCTCGTGAAGGCCGCCGACCCGGCGAAGGCCGTGCGCGAGCTGCTGGCGGACGTGCAATGAGCGACGCGCCCGAGGTCGTCGTCATCGGCGAGCCGCTGGTGGAGTTCTCCGCGGCCGAGCCGCTCACCCACGCGGAGACGTTCCGGCTGTCCTTCTCCGGTGACGCCCTGAACTCCGCGATCGCCGCCGCTGCGGCCGGTGCGCACGTCGCGCTCGTCACCCGCGCCGGCGAGGACGAGTTCGGCGACCGTCTCGTCGCGTTCGCGGCCCGCCATGGCGTCGACACCCGCTGGATGTGGCGCGGGCCGGGCTCCGGCGGCGCGTACGCCGTCGGCGCGGACCCCCTCGGCACGCGCGCGTTCGCCTACATGCGCTCCGGCAGCGCCGCCTCGCGGCTGTCCCCGGCCGACGTCGACCGCGCGCCGGTCGCCACGGCTCAGGTCGTCCTGCTCAGCGGGATCACCGCCGCGCTGTCGGACTCGTGCGCGGCCGCCGTGCTGCACGCCGCGGAGCTGGCGCGCGGCAAGGTCGTGTACGACCCGAACTTCCGCGGGCGGCTGACCACCGGACGCGACGCCCGCGAGGTGCTGGCGAAGATCGCGCCGCGGGCCGCGCTCCTGCTGCCGTCCTGCCCGGCCGACACGACGGCGCTGCTCGGCGTCGACGACCCGGACGCGGCCGCGGCGGCGTGCCTGGAACTCGGCGCGGAGGCCGCCGCGGTCACCTGCGGCGCCGACGGCGCGCACGTCGTGACCAGGGACGGGCGGTGGCGCGTGCCGCCGGTCACGGCGCCGATGATCGTCGATGCCACGGGCGCGGGCGACGCGTTCGCCGGCGCGCTCGCCGCCCGTCTCGCCCGCGGCATGCCGATCGTCGACGCCGTACGCGGTGGTGCCGCAGCCGCCGCGATCGCGCTCGGCGGCCAGGGCGGCACCGGCCGCGTCGCCACGGCCGAGGAGATCGACCGCCTGCTCCGCGACGCGCCCGCCCCGATCGCGGGTTAGCGGGCACCCCGCACCGGGGGGCGGTGACGGAAGCGCGCGATGATCTCCGCACCGTCGGGCCACCCCGTACGGGCGACGGCGACACCGCGGCGCGGCGGGAGGCGCGGCAGCGGCCGGGCCCGGCGTCAGAGGGCCGGCCGCGCGGCCACGCCATGGCGGCCGAGGTCCCCGCCGGCCCGGCCGCCGCGTCGCCGGACGTGCCGCCGCCGACGGCCGTCGCGTATGCCGTCAGCCTCGGGCCGGGGTGCGGTCCGGGAGCGCGCCGAGGGCCAGGGAGACGTCGCGGGCCGCGGCGACGACGGCGGGCGCCAGCGTCTCGGGGTCGACCTCGAACGCCAGGCCGGAGACGGACACCCCGCCCATCACCAAGCCGGTGTGGTCGAACACCGCCGCGCCGACGCAGCGGATACCGGCCTCGTTCTCCTCGTCGTCGACGGCGTAGCCGCGGTCGCGGACCTCGGCGAGGTGGGCGAGCAGCGCGTCCGCGTCGTTGATCGTCGCCGCGGTGCGCCGCTCCAGCCCGGTACGGCCGAGGATCGCGGTCACCTCCTCGTCGGGCAGACGGGCGAGGATCGCCTTGCCGATCGACGTCGAGTGCAGGCGCAGGCTCATGCCCACCCGGGAGCCCATCTGGTACGGGCGCCGGCCCTCCAGCTTGCGAACGTACACGGCCTCGTCGGCGCTGCGGATCGCGAAGTGCACGGTGAAGCCGGTGCCGTCGCGCAGCTCCCGCAGCGCCGAGTCGGCGTGCTGCGCGGGGTCGAAGCGGCTCATCACCCGGCCGGCCAGCGTGAGGATGCGCGGGCCGGGAAGGTAGCCGCCGTTGCCGTCGGTGCGGGCGAACCCCCAGCCGACGAGCGACTGGAGGATGCGGTGCACCGTCGACTTCGACAGGCCCGTGCCGGCCGCGATGTCGGTGACGCGGCTGTGCTCGGCCAGCGCCTCGAGCACCATGAGCGCCTTGTCGATCGAGCCGCCGCCGTTCCGCGTCACCACGAGAAGAGCCTATCCGCGCCCGGACGGGCGGTCTCCGGCATCGCCGACCAGGCCGGCGCCGCACCGCCGCTCGCGCGACCACGGGTGGCCGCACGCGACTAAGGATGGTGGTCACCGACCTCCGCGCTCGCCGACCCGTAGCCGCTCACCCGACACCCGTGGCCGCTGACCCGGCCGCAGACGATCGATCGCCGGCCGCGGGTGTCATGCCGGGGAACGGCTCGGCACCGCCACGACGGCCTCGATCTCGACCACCAGCTCGGGCGCGGTGAGCGCGGCCACGACGACCATCGACTGGGCCGGCCAGTCGCCGTCCGGATACCAGCGGTCGAAGGTCTGCCCGAACGCCGCGCGGATGCCCGCCAGATGCTCGGTACCGGCGGCGAATGTCAGTAGCTTGACCACGTGTTCCGGGCCGGCGCCGAGGGAACCGAGCAACCGTTCGATGTTCGCGAGCGCCTGCCGGGCCTGCTGTTCGGCGCCGGGCCCGGCGAGACGGCCGTCCTCCCGCATGCCGACCTGCCCGGAGACGAACACCAGCTCGTGACCCGCCGGCACGGCGGCCAGATGGCTGTACCGGCCGACCGGAGCGGCGACGGCGTCCGGATTCCAGCGACGGATCATGATCACTCCACGGGCGCGCGTCGGGATGGGTCACGGCTCTCCCCCGGGCGCCCGCGCCGGGAGACGGCCGCGAGGGAACACTAGCGCCGGGCCCGGCGACGCCGATCGGCGCGGCACGAACGTGGCGATCAGCGTTTCCGGCCGACCCCGGCGAGCAGCCAGCCCCACGGCATGCCGTACGGGCCGTCGGGCCGCCACCCCGGGGCCGGGACGACGCCGGGTTCGAGCAGTTCCAGGCCGTCGAAGAAGCTCTCGATCTCGGCGCGGCCGCGGAGGACGACCGGCTCGCGCAGCGCGGTGGACACCTCGCGGATGGCCCGCACGGCCGGTGCGGGCCGCCCCTCATGGGTCACATGCGCCACGACCGGGTGGCTGCCGGGCGCCAGCGCGTCGAGGAGGTCGCGTACGATCCGAGTCGGCCGATCCTCGTCCCTGATCAGGTGGAGCATGTGGGTCATCAGGAGGCCGACCGGCCGGCGGAGGTCGATCAGGTCCGCGACAGCGGGTGCGGCGAGGATGCTCTCGGGATTCCGCACGTCGGCGTGCACGATGGCGGCGCCGGGATGGCCGGACAGCTCCGCCTCGAAGTGCACGACGGCGATCGGGTCGTAGTCGACGTAGACGACGTGGGCGTCCGGGCCGGCCAGGTCGTGCACGTTGACCCGCTTGGGCAGGCCGCAGCCGATATGCCGACGGGTGCCGGCGCACCGCACGCGGCGATCCGTCGACAGATCGGCATCGGCCCTTCCACCGCCCCATAAGCCGCGATAGTGTCACCAGCCGCCTGTCATCACAGGAACACGCACAGTGAACATCCATGTCCTAAATGGGGTATACGATGCTGCATTGACGGGAATAGGCAATGTCCCTAACGTTTCCCGTCAGCCCCCTGACGGGCGGGTTACAGGTGAACTGCCGGATGTGAGCCGCCCACACGGCTCACGACGATCAGCCCAAGGGGGCTAGATGAGCAGTACGACAAAGGAGATGGTGGGATCGGCCCGGGGGCTGCGAAGAGACGTCGGCTTCTGGGGACTGACGTTCGTGTCGCTCGGGTCGATCATCGGGTCGGGCTGGCTGCTCGGCGCGCTCACGGCGGCGACGCTCGCCGGGCCGGCGTCGCTGATCTCCTGGGTGCTCGCCGCGGTCATGCTGGTGCTGCTCGCACTCGTGCACGCCGAACTCGGCGCCGCCTACCCGGTCGCGGGCGGGACCGCCCGGTTCCCCAGCTTCATTTTCGGACCGCTCGCCGGTTTCGCGGCCGGCTGGATGGCCTGGCTGCAGGCGGTCGCGATCGCGCCGATCGAGGTCGAGGCGATGCTGTCGTACTCGAACCACATCGGCTGGGTGAACCGCAACCTCACGCTCCTGCACACGAACGGCACCCTGACCGGCACCGGCCTGCTGGTCGCGACGGGTTTCATGGTGCTGTTCACCATCGTCAACATCGTCGGCGTGAAGCTCCTGGCGGAGTCGAACTCGATCACGGTGCTGTGGAAGACGGCGATCCCGCTCCTGACGGTCGCCGTCCTGCTGCTGCTCACCTTCCACGCCTCGAACTTCTCGGCCGGCGGCGGATTCATGCCCTTCGGCACGCACGGGATCTTCGCCGCGCTGCCCGCGGGCGTCGTCTTCGCCCTCCAAGGCTTCGAGCAGGCGATCCAGATGGCGGGCGAGGCACGCAGGCCGCAGCGTGACATCTCGCGCGCCGTCATCACCGCCACCGCGATCGGCACGCTGGTCTACATTCTGCTGGAGGTCGCCTTCATCGGCGCGCTCAATCCCGGCAATCTTGCGCATGGCTGGGCGGACCCGGTCGGCAAGGGCGACTTCGGCCCGTACGCCACGCTGGCCACCGCGGCGGGCGCAGGCTGGCTGGCGTACCTGCTGTACGCCGACGCCGTCGTGTCGCCCGGCGGCACCGGCCTGGTGTACCTGGCGACGTCCTCCCGGCTCTCCTACGCCCTCGGCCGGCAGCGGTCGCTGCCGGAAATGGTCGCCAAGGTGGGGCGTACCGGCGTGCCGATCGTGTCGATCACCATCGCGTTCGTCGTCGGCGAGATCGCCTTCCTGCCCTTCCCGAGCTGGCAGTCGCTGGTCGGGTTGGTGACCTCCGCCACGGCGATCATGTACGCGTTCGCGCCGATCGCGCTGCACGCCCTGCGGCTGCGCGACCCCGGCCGGCCCCGGCCCTACCGGCTCGGCGCCTACCAGGTGCTCGCGCCGATCGCGTTCATCTCGTCCAACCTGATCATCTACTGGTCGAGCTTTCAGGCGCAGTGGAAGCTCGACCTGGCGATCCTCCTCGGCCTGATCCTCTTCACGATCACCCGCCTCATGCGCCGGTCCGAGGACCGGTCCCCGCTGCGCTGGCTGGGATCCGCCTGGGTGTGGCCGTGGCTCGGCGGCATGACGGTGATCGGCTGGTTGGGTCGCTACGGCGGCGACAAGCGCATCCCCGAGTGGTGGGACATCGCCGCCGTGGTCGCGTTCTCCATGGTGATCTACGTCATCGCCGTACGCGTCGCGGTGTCCAGCGAGGAGGTCGGCGCCGCGGTCGCCGCCGAAGAGGCGGAGATCGCCGCCGAGCCCGACCTCAGCCTCCCCTGACGCGGGACCGGCGCGCCGCAACGGGCGCGCCGGACCTACGGCGCGCCGCCGCACCCGCACGGCCGGCCCGGGCGGGCGGCGCGCCCGCGTTCCGCCGGAGTACCGAAGCCCGGACCGCCGTCCGGAGCGCACGGCGCCGCACGGCCGAACCAGGACGGTCGGTGCCGGCGCCGCCGTCTGAGGCTGCCGGCTCCAGGCCGCCAGGCCGGGACGCCGTGCCGACCTCTGGGCCGCGGGACGCCGGGTTGGTGCCGGACCGGGCCGCCGGGCCGCCGGGCCGGGTGCCCGGGCCGGTTCGGGCCGGGACGCCGGCGCCGGGCGGCAGATCAGGACAGCAGGCGCAGGCGGATCGTCGTAGGCAGCGCGCGGAGCTGCTCGATCACGTCGGGGGCGTACCGGCTGCCGATGTCGGTGATCACGTAGCCCGTGTCGCCGCGGGTGCCGAGGAGCTGGCCCTCGATGTTGACGTCATGGTCGGCGAGGATGCCGTTGATCGTGGCCAGGACGCCCGGCGTGTTGCGGTGCAGGTGGGTGAGGCGGTGCACGCCCGACGGCGGCGGCAGCGTCACGGCCGGCAGGTTCACGCTGAGCGCGGTGTTGCCCGTGGTCACGAAGTCGTGCAGCTTGCCGGACACGAACTGTCCGATGTCCTGCTGGGCCTCCTCGGTCGAGCCGCCGATGTGCGGCGTGATGATCACGTTGGGCAGGCCGCGCAGCTCGGAGACGAACTCGTCGCCGCGGCCCTTCGGCTCGTTGGGGAACACGTCGACGGCCGCGCCGGCCAGGTGCCCGGACTCGATGTGCCGCCGCAGCGCACCGTGGTCGACGACGAACCCGCGCGACAGGTTGAGGAACAGGCTGCCCGGCCGCATGCGGGCGAACTCCTCCTCGCCGAACAGGCCGCTGTTGCCCGGCCGCCCGTCGACGTGCAGGGTGACGACGTCGGAGATGGCGAGCAGCTCGTCCAGGCTGCCACAGCGGCGGGCGTTGCCCAGCGCGAGCTTGTCGGCGGTGTCGTAGAAGAACACGCTCATGCCCAGGCTCTCGGCCAGCACCGACAGCTGGCTGCCGATGTTGCCGTAGCCGACGATGCCCAGCCGGCGGCCGCGCACCTCGTGCGCGCCCTCGGCGGACTTGTCCCAGACGCCGGCGTGCATCGCGGCGTTCTTCTCCACCAGCCGCCGGGTCAGCGCGATGATCTCGGCGACGACCAGCTCGACCACGCTGCGGGTGTTGGAGAACGGCGCGTTGAACACGGCCACGCCGCGCTCGGTCGCCGTCGTCAGGTCGATCTGGTTGGTGCCGATGCAGAACGCGCCGAGCGCGAGCAGGTCGGGGGCGGCGGCCAGGACGGAGGCGGTCACGGTCGTCTTCGAACGGATGCCGAGCAGGTGCACGCCGGGCAGCCGCGCGATGAGCTCCTCCTCGTCGAGGGCGCGCTCGACCAGCTCGACGGAGTAGCCGTTCTTCCCGAGGGAGGCGACGGCGTCGGGGTGGATGCCTTCCAACAGCAGCGCGCGCAAGGGTTCGGTAGCGGAGCTCACCTGGGAACAGTCCTTCTGCCGGATGTCGGGATCAGCTCAATGCTATTCGAGCCGTCCCCGTGCCGCGGGAGCGCCTGTGGACGGAGTGACCGTTGTGTCCGCCCGGCCGCGGGTGCACTGTGGGCTCAGTGCGGCCTCAGGGCGCCCGGGAAGGCTCAGTGCCGGTTCCTGGCGGGCTCCGGGCGGGGCTCGGGGCGGGGCTGAAGAGGCGGGCCCGGCGCGGGCTCGGGGTGCTCAGAGGCGGGTGCGGCGGCCGGGGCGCAGGCGTTCGAGCCGCCACCAGGCGACCAGCGCGAACGCCAGGCCGAGCGCCGCCGGCACGCCCATGTCGGTCGCCCAGGTGGGGTGATCAGGCCCAGGATGGGGATAGTCGACAGCAGATGGATCCCGGCGGACAGCCCGGCCGCGCGCTCGCGGCGGTAGACGACTCGTGCCCGTGCCGGACCGGCCGACGATCAGACGCCCGCGACGGCGCCGCCTCAGGCGTGAACGCCACGGGCGTGCCGCCCGCCGCCGTCCACCGCTGCCCGCCGCCCTCCGCCGCTATCCGGCCCGGCATGTTCAGCCCGTCGCGGCGATCAATTGGCTCCATCGGTTCCACCGGGTGATCCCGCCGGGCTCACCCAGCCGGTCGAACGTCGCCCGCGGGGTGGCCGAGTCGGTGGCGGTCAGCCGGCCGCCGCACGGTCGGCGGCGTTGGCGGCGGTCCAGTCGGTGATGCGCCTGATCAGCGCCGGAGTCGCGGCGGACTCGGCGTGGCCGTAGCCCTTCTCGATCCACAGCTCCCGCGGCTCGCCCGCGGCCTCGTACAGTTGCTCGGCATGGTCCACCGGCAGGAACGGGTCGGCGTCGCCGTGCACGACGAGGAACGGCACCGGCGCGATGCGGGCGGCGACCTCGTGCGGCGCCTCGGGCACGATGGCCCAGCCGTCGCCGGCGATCCGGGTCTTCTTGACGACCCGGGCGGCGAGCCGGCCGAGCCGGCGTTCGATCGCCCAGTGCACCTGGCGCATCGGCCTGGTGTCGCGGTAGTACCACCGTGCCGGGGCGCTGACCGACACGACCGCGTCGACACCGCCGAGCAGTCCCGCGTGGCGTACGACGACGGCGCCGCCCATCGAGAAGCCGATCAGCCCGACGCGCCGGTAGCCGAGGTGGCGCGCGTGGCGCGCGGCGGCGTCGACGTCGAGCACCTCCCGGTCGCCGACCGTCGACCGGCCGCCCGACCGGCCGTGCCCGCGAAAGTCGATCGCGATGACGCCGCCGGTCAGGTTGAGGACGGCGGCGATGCGGCGGGTGGTGGGCTGCCGCCAGGAGCCGGTGAACCCGTGCGCGAGGACGTGGCAGAGGTCACCGGAACCCGGCAGGTGGCCGGCGTCAATCCGGACGCCGTCCATGGCGTGCAGGGTCAGGGGATGGACGTTCACGCTCTCCATGCTGCCCGGCGACCGGGCCGCCTCGTGCGGGCGGCGATCGCCGGAGCACCGACCGGCGGCGTCACCGGCGGGCCCGCCCCCGGCCGGCCGTGCCCGCCGGCTCAACGCCGGATGTAGTCGACCAGCTGCTCGCGCTCGGTCTCCAGCTCGGTGATCGTGCTCTTGACCACGTCGCCGATGCTGACCAGCCCGGCGAGGCGGCCGTCGCGTACGACCGGCAGATGCCGGATGCGGTGCTCGGTCATGATCGCCCGCAGGCCGTCGACGGCGTCGCCGGGCGCGCAGGTGCGCACGGGCGAGGTCATGATCGCCGACACCGGGCTGTCCAGAAGGCCCGCGCCGTGCTCATTCAGGCGGCGGACGATGTCGCGCTCGGAGACGATGCCCTCGATGGTCGAACCGTCCCGGGACACGACGACCGCCCCGATGTTGCGATCCGCCAGGAGCGCGATCAGCCGTCGCACGCTGGCGTCGGGCGCTACGGTGACGACCTCGCTGCCCTTGGCGCGAAGGATCTCTGATATCCGCATCTGTCGACCTCCCGGCTGGCGACGGGCGAGCACTACAGCCCAGCATCCCCCCTGAGGCCGCAACGGTCACGGGGTCCGGGTGGATGCCGGCCGCTCGGCGGACGGGCTCGCGGTCCGGACGGCGCGGCGGGCCGTGGCCAGGTGGGCGAAGACGATCGTGTTGCCCGTGTAGTGGTGGCCGTCGAAGCCGCCGCCGCAGGTGATCAGGCGCAGCCCGGCGTAGCGGAGGTTCCCGTACACCCGGTCGGTCGGGAAGTGCTTCTTGGGCACCAGCTCTACTGAGTCCACCCGGAACGTCGCGACGGTGCCGTCCGCGCGGGTGACGTCGACGGCGTCGCCCGGCCGTAGCCGGCCGAGCTTGAAGAACACGGCCGGGCCCTTTTTCGTGTCGACGTGGCCGACGATCACGGCGGGCCCGAGCTCGCCGGGCGTGGGCCCCTTGTCGTACCAGGCGGCCAACGACGCCTTGGACAGCGGCGGCACCGCCAGCGAGCCGTCCGGCGCCAGGCCGAGCCGCAGCAGCCGCGAGTGGATGCCGACGCGCGGAATGTCCACCCGGACCGGCACCGACGCCCCGAGCACCGGACCGACCGGTGCCTGCTCGGCCGCCTGCGGGCGCGCGGCGTCGCGACTCGGTCGCGGCGGCCCCGGGCTCTGACAGGCGTCGAACCACAGGACCGCCGCGCCCGCCACGATCAGCCCGGCGGCCGCCCCGCCGTGGAAGCGGCCACCGCGCGATCGCGAGTCGGAACTACGAGCGTGCACTGGCCCGCAGGCGCCGGCGCACCACCAGCAGCCCGGCACCGCCGAGCAGCAGGGACAGGCCGGCGATGCCCAACGGCATCTTCGAGCCCTGGCTTCCGCCGAACCCGGTCGGCACGGCCCTGGACGGCACGACGGCGACCTGGCGGCGCGCTCGCATCGGCGCCGCCGGGCGGCGGTGCGTCACGGGCCGGCGCTCGGGCGGCGCGGCCTCGGCGCCCGACTCGTTCGCGGCGACACCAGAGACGTCACCCCCGCCGCCACCCCAGCCGCCGCAGCCGATGCCGCAGCCGGCTCCGCCGAACACGAACGGGCCGCCGTGGCGGAACAGGCCGTGACGGAACAGGCCACGGTGGAAGCCGCGGAAGCAGGCCGGCGAGCCGCAATGGCGGTGGATGAAGCCACCACAGAAGTCCCCGCCACAGCCGCGCTGGTCGAGGTCGCCGCGGACGTCGCCGTCACCGTCACCATCGCCGTCGCGCGCCAGGACGAGCCGGTGCGCGCTCTCCTGGGCCGGCACGATGTGACCGACCACGGCGCGAGGGGCGGAAGCGGGCGCCCCCGCACCGAAAGCAGGCGAAGCCAGGCCGATCGTCAGTGCGGCCGCTGAAGCGGTTGTCAGGGTCACAATGTCGACCCTCATGAGTACCCCCATTGATGTCAGCGGCAGCCCGGACCACTCCCCGGCTGCCGGCATCGCCACCGCCCCCCTCATTCCCTTTTCGCCGACAGTGCGATCAAGATGCCCATCCTCTTGAGCAAATGATTACGGTGCAGATCAGGCGCATGAGAAAAACAGGCAGGCCGCCATTCCCCTCAGACGTGACGGACCCGGTCACCGACCCCGAGTCCCGGCTTTTCCCCGGCAACCCGGCCACCGTGCCCGGCGGCCGCAGCACCGGATCCGGCCGGAAATCGAACTGGTTCACACCGCCGCAGGCCGTTTGTTCTGCATTCTGGTCCGTCGGCTGTTTCATCCGGTACCGGAATGGCACCGGGGTGGCATCGCAGCGAATATCGTAACGGCGACTATGCGACAATGATGCCCTATTAGACCTGCGTGCGTTTCTTGGCCGAAAGAACCGTCTTTCCGGCTATTCGCCGCGCGCGGCGCGGCACCGGCCCGCGCCCCCGGAACGCCGCTCGTCACCGCGCGGCCGAGCTTCATGCCGCGCCCGCCTCGCCGCGTACCGGACCTCGCCGCGCACCGGCCCTCCGGCCCTCGCTCCACGGCCGCCGCTCGGCCCGGCGCGGTCCTGCCGACGCGGCGGCGGGCAGGCCGCCGACTCGGCCGGCGCTCCCGCAGCAGGCGATCAGAGCCGCCGCGTCACTCCTCCGCGACGGGAGATCGGGCCTGCCGGATCGCCGCTCAGCGGTACGCGGCCAGGCCCGCACGCGCGGCGGAGATCGCGGCGGCGAGGCAGCGCTGCTCGCTGGCCGCCCGGTCCTGCGCTGCCGGCTGCTCCTCGGTGTACTGCACCCGCAGGATGACGTTGCGGTAGCGGACGGTCGCCTCGCCGACGGCGATGCGCACGTCCGGGTCGATCCAGTACCGCTCGAAGGCGGCGTCGCCGAGGCCGCCGATGCGCCGCAGCGAGCTCGTGTCGGGGGTGCGGTCCTTCAGCGCCTGCCGCCACTGCACCTCGAACGACCAGGCCGTCATGCTCATCGCCTGGTCGTGCAGGTACGCCGGCAGGAAGGCGCGCGAGTCGACCTGGACGGCGCGGTACCGATCGCCCTGAGCGAAGGAGTACTTGCACACGCCGGCGGTCTCGCCGCCCATCTTGTCGATCTTCGGGGTACCGGTCGGCACGAGCCGGCGCACAGCGTCGGCCGGCAGGACGTCGCATGCGGTCGGCGCGCTCGTGAACACCGGCGGCGGCGCGGCCCCGGGCGGATCGGCCCGCGGCGTGGTGGCGGCCGCCGGCCGCGAGGAGGCCGGCGCGGCGGCCGGACGCCCTGCATCGCGGCGCAGCCCGGTCACGGCCAGCGCGGCCGCCGCCAGGACGGCGACGGCGGTGACGAGCAGGGCCACGAGGCCCCGCCGGCACCGCGGCCGGGCTTGCGGCGCCTCCGGAGGCGAGTAGACGCGGTGGAAGGGCTCGGGGGCGCGTGGCAGGTTCGGCCGTGGCGCGCGATGCCGCCCCGCGGGCCGCCCGGCGTACCCGGGGTGGCCGGCGTGCCCGGG